>JAYSFH010000019.1:0-17705 GCA_041913405.1 Dongia sp.
AACGGCCTGATCAACAACATCCTGGTGGGCATCGGTATCCTCGACACGCCGATCGATTTCCTCGGCAACAACGTCGGCCTCTATGTCGGCCTCTCCTACGCCTACCTGCTGGTGATGATCTTCCCGCTCTACAACGCGATCGAGAGCCTGGACAAGAACCAGATCGAGGCGGCGCGCGATCTCGGCGCGCCCTGGTGGCGGATCCACAAGGACATCGTCATCCCCTATGCCAAGCCCGGCATCGCGTCCGGCTGCACCATGGTCTTCATGTTCTCGGCGGGCGCGCTGGCAGCACCGCTCTTCCTCGGCGGCCCGCGCACCCTCTGGTTCACCTCGGTGATCTACAACTTCTTCTTCCAGGCCTTCAACTGGGCGCGCGGCTCGGCCTACGCCTTCATTCTGCTGTTCGCCTGCATTGCGCTGGTCATGTTGATGCTCCGGCTCTTCAAGGTCTCGCTTGGGGAGACCATAAAATGAAGTCGAAGCACGTCATGAAGGCCATGCTCGGCTTCTACATCCTGCTGTTCTTCGGCTATCTGTTCGGGCCGATCATCGTGATGTCGATCACCGCCTTCAACACGCCGGCCTATCCGCAGGCCTATCCGTTCGAGAGCTTCACCACCGACTGGTTCGTGAAGCTGTGGAACGACCGCGCCATGATGGACGGCCTGACCAACTCGATCATCATCGGCATCGCCGTGGTGCTGATCGCGGTGCCGGTCGGCCTCGCCGCCGCGATCATCATGAGCCAGATCTACCACCGCGCCCGCGGGCTCTATTACCTGGTGACGATCTCGCCGCTCCTGACCCCCGGGGTGATCATCGGCATCTCGACCGTCATCTTCTGGAAGGACGTGCTGGGCCTCACCGAAGTCACCAAGGCCGTGTTCTACAAGGGCATGGTGCTGGCGACGCTCGGCCAGGCGAGCTTCATCTCGGCCTATGTCCTGCTGATCTTCATGGCGCGCCTGACCCGCTTCGACCGGGCCCAGGAAGAGGCCGCGCTCGACCTCGGGGCCTCGCATCCGCAGGTCTTCTGGCACATCCTGCTGCCGTTCCTGAAACCCGCGATCGTCTCGGCGGTCGTGATCGCCTTCCTCTCCTCATTCGAGAATTACAACACCACGACCTTCGCGATCCTCGCCGACCGGACGCTGGTGACGGTGCTGGCCGGCCAGGTGCGCCAGGGCACGACGCCGGCCTTGTCGGCGCTGGCCGTCGTCATCATCGGCATCTCGCTGATCGGCGCGATCTCCTACGAGGTGCTGAAGCGCCGTGAGCAGCGCCGCGCCGAAGCCGCCCAGCTCAAAGCCAAGCTGGCCGAGCAGGCGGAAGAATCCGGCGGCGCGCCGGGATTGGCGACGCAGTCGGCGTGACGATTTCGCATCGGCGTCGTGTACACGTCTTGCGCAGGTGTGAATCCGTGACTGGCTCCAGGCAATCGACTCGGCTGACCCCTGGCCGGGCGCGGCACATTCCATAAACTCCTGGAATACCGTGTGATTTCGCGTCCCTCGACTCCGGGTCCTGGGCTAGATTGATCCGGACAGGGGCCGCCGAAACCAGCATGCATCTGCTTCCATCATGACCACGCGCCGCATCGTCACCGAGCTGCACCAGGCGCCGGCGCAGGTCCCGGGCGAGCCCGTCATCGACACCTCGCCGCAGACCGGCGACAGCGTGAAGACCACCACCTGCTACATGTGCGCCTGCCGCTGCGGCATCAAAGTGCACATGAAGGACGGCCGCGTCCGCTACATCGAGGGCAACCGCGACCACCCGGTGAACAAGGGCGTGCTCTGCGCCAAGGGTTCGGCCGGCATCATGACCCAGTATTCGCCGGCGCGGCTGCAGAAACCTTTGATGCGGGTCGGCGAGCGCGGCAAGGGCGAGTTCAAGGAGATCGAATGGGAGGAGGCGCTCCGCACCGCCACGATGTGGCTCAGCGAAATCCGCGCCACCGATCCCCGCAAGCTCGCCTTCTTCACCGGCCGCGACCAATCCCAGGCTTTGACCGGCTGGTGGGCGGCGCAGTTCGGCACGCCGAATTACGCGGCGCATGGCGGCTTCTGTTCGGTCAACATGGCGGCGGCCGGGCTCTACACGATCGGCGGCTCGTTCTGGGAATTCGGCGAGCCGGATTGGGCACGCACGCGCTACCTGATGATGTTCGGCGTCGCCGAGGACCACGACAGCAACCCGATCAAGCTCGGCCTGGGCAGCCTCAAGAACCGGCCGGCCGACAACCGCGCCAAGTTCGTCTCGATCAACCCGGTGCGGACCGGCTATTCCGCGATCGCCGATGAATGGATCGGCCTCAGGCCCGGCACCGACGGCCTCTTCGTGCTGTCGCTGATCCATGAGCTGCTGAAGGCCGACAAGATCGATCTCGATTTTCTGGTCCGCTACACCAACGCCCCCTGGCTGGTCATCGACGCGCCGGGCACCGCGGAGAACGGGCTGTTCGCACGCGACGAAGCCGGCGAGCCGCTCTGCTTCGGCACCATCCGCAATGCCTGCGTCTCGGCGCTGAAGGCCGACGTCGCGCCGCAGCTGATCGGCGAAGTCACGCTCCCCGACGGCCGCAAGGCCCGTAGCGTGTTCGAACTGATGGTGAAGCGCTATCTGGATCCGAAATACGCGCCCGAAGTGGTCGCGCCCCAGATCGGCATCGAGGCGGAGACCATCAAGCGCATCGCCGCCGAGCTCGCCCATGCCGCCTTCGAGCAATCGATCGAGATCATGGCCGACTGGACCGACTGGGCCGGCAGGAAGCATGACCGCTTCATCGGCCGCCCGGTCTCGATGCACGCGATGCGCGGCATCTCCGCCCATTCCAACGGCTTCGACACCTGCCGTGCGATCCATGTGCTGCAGATGCTGCTGGGCTCGATCGATTGCCCGGGCGGCTTCCGCTACAAGCCGCCGTTCCCGCGCGCCATTCCGATGCCGCTGCTCCCCACCGATGCGACCGGACCGCTGCAGCCGCTGAAAGGCCCGCCCTTGGGCTTCCCGCTCGGCCCTGAGCACCTGCTGGTCGATGATGCCGGCAAGCCGAAGCGGATCGACAAGGCCTTCTCCTGGGACGCGCCGCTCTCCGCCCACGGCCTCATGCATATGGTGATCCACAACGCCTGGGCGCAGGATCCCTATCCGATCGACACGCTGTTCATGTACATGGCGAACATGGCCTGGAACTCGACGATGAACACGTCGGGCACCATGCAGAAGCTCGCTGACAAGGATCCCGCGACCGGCGAATACAAGATCCCGCACATCATCTACGCCGATGCCTATTACTCGGAGATGGTGGCCTATGCCGATCTCATCTTCCCGGACACCACCTATCTCGAGCGCTGGGACTGCATCTCGCTCTTGGACCGCCCGATCTGCGATGCCGATGGCGCCGCGGACGCGATCCGCCAGCCGGTGATCCAGCCCGACCGCGACGTGCGCGCCTTCCAGGACGTGCTGCTCGACCTCGGCGCGCGGTTGGGGCTCACGGCACTCTGCAAGGAGGACGGCACGCCGAAATTTCCGGGCGGCCTCAAGGATTATCTGGTCAATCACCAGCGCCGGCCGGGCGTCGGCATGCTGGCGGGCTTTCGCGGCAACGGTGACCAGTCCGGCAAGGGCGAGCCCAATCCCGACCAGCTGCAGCGCTACATCGAGAACGGCTGCCATTGGCGTACCGAGATTCCCGACAACGCCAAGTTCTTCCGCCACGCCAATGCCGACTACTTCGACTGGGCGATCGCGCTGGGCTTGAAGGATCTCCGCGACCAGATCGTGCTGCAGATCTATTCCGAGCCGCTGCAGAAATTCCGCCTCGCCGGCGAAGGTCTCGGCGCCAAGCCGGCGCCGGAAGCCGTGCGCGGGCGTCTGAAGGAGCGATTCGATCCGCTGCCCGACTGGCACGAGCCCTTCGGGGAAGCGGTGAATCGTACCCCCACACCGTTCGCGAAGGCGGACATTCGTCCGCAGGCCCGCCCCCGAATCGGGGGCGGGGACTCTTCTCCCTCCCCCGATTCGGGGGAGGGTAGGGGGGGGGGCATGACTTCGCCTGAGACTTATCCCTTCCACGCCATCACCCAGCGGCCGATGCACATGTACCATTCCTGGGGCTCGCAGAACGCCTGGCTGCGGCAGATCCAGTCGCGCAACGCCCTCTTCGTCAACCGCGAGACCGGCGCGAAGCTCGGCATCGAGGACGGCGACTGGGTCTGGATCGAGAGCCCACATGGCCGCGTGAAGGCGCCGGTGCAGCTGATGGAAGGCGTCAACAAGGACACGGTCTGGACCTGGAACGCGATCGGCAAGCGCAAGGGCGCCTGGAACCTCGCGACCGACGCTCCGGAATCGAAGCAGGGCTTCCTCTTGAACCACGTGATCTCCGAGCTGCTGCCGCCGCGCGAGGACGGCTATCGCTACGCCAATGCCGATCCGGTCACGGGCCAAGCGGCCTGGTATGACTTGCGCGTGCGCCTGGTGAAATGCGCGGCCGAGGAATGCGGCGAGACCGCGCCGAGCTTCCCGGCCTTGAAGCCGCCGCTGAAGCGGCCGCTGGATCTCCTGCAATACGGACGCAAGTTCCGCAAAGATCGAAGCCGATGACCTCGCTTCCTGCCGCATCCCCGAAGAAGCTCGGCCTGGTCATCGATCTCGATGTCTGCGTCGGCTGCCATGCCTGCGCGGTCAACTGCAAGGAATGGAACAGCGGCGGCCATGCCGCGCCCTTGAGCGATTTCGACGCCTATGGCGCGAAGCCCGACGGCGTCTGGTTCAATCGCATCCACACCTTCGAGGCGGGCGAGGGCGCGGCAGGTCGTACGGTGCATTTCCCGAAATCCTGCATGCATTGCGAGACGCCGGCTTGCGTCACCGTCTGCCCGACCGGCGCATCGTTCAAGCGCGCGGCCGACGGCATCGTGCTGGTCGACGAGGACAAGTGCATCGGCTGCAAGCTCTGCTCCTGGGCCTGCCCCTACGGCGCGCGGGAATTCGACCAGGCCGAAGGCGTGATGAAGAAATGCACGCTCTGCATCGACCGCATCTACAACGAGACCCTGGACGAGCGCGACCGCGTCCCGGCCTGCGTTGCCTCCTGCCCGGTGGGCGCGCGGCATTTCGGCGATCTCGGCGATGACGAATCACCGGTCTCGCAGCTGGTGGCGGAGCGCGGCGGCTATGGACTGATGCCGGAGCTCGGCTACGCGCCGGTCAACCAATACCTGCCGCCGCGCCCCAGTCAGGCCCGCGCCGGCTGCACCGGCGCCAAGGCGCTGCCGGACGAAGACGTGGCGCCGGCGAAAGGCTTTCTCCGCTGGGTCGATCGGCTGTTGTCGCGATAGACTGATCCAGCATGCATCCAGCCTATTCCGTCATCTTCTTCACCAGCGCCTCGGGCGGCGGCACTCTGCTGCTGGCCTTGCTCGGACTCGCCGGCGCGCTCGGCATCCTGCCGGCCGATCCGATGCTCGGTGTGGTGGGCTTCGGCCTCGGCTTCGGGATGACCGCCGCCGGCCTCATCTCTTCGACCTTCCACCTCGGCCATCCGGAGCGGGCCTGGCGCGCCTTCAGTCAATGGCGCAGCTCCTGGCTCTCGCGCGAGGGCGTTCTCGCGCTCGCCACCTTCGTGCCGAGCGGAGTGCTGGCGATCCTTTGGGTGTTCTTCGGCCAGGCGCCGCTCTGGCTCGCAGTCCTCACCCTCGTCCTGGCGCTCGCCACCGTCTCGGCGACGGCGATGATCTATGCCAGCCTCAAGCCGGTGCAGCGCTGGGCCAACGGCTATGTGCTGCCGAACTACCTGATGCTCGGTTTTGCCAGCGGCGCGCTCTGGCTGGCGCTGATTGCCGCGATCCTGCTGCCGGCCTACTACGCCACCATCATGCTGGATTGGGCGGCCATCGTCGGCCTCGGCCTGGCGGCGCTCGGCAAGGCCGCCTATTGGCGCTTCATCGACCGCAGCCGCAGCGTCGCGACGCCGGAAAGCGCCACCGGCCTCGGCGGCATCGGCAAGGTGCGGATGTTCGCGGCGCCTCACACGGAAGAAAACTATCTCCTCAAGGAGATGGGCTACAAAGTTGCGCGCAAGCATGCGCTCAAGCTTCGGCTGATCGCGCTCGGCCTCGGCTTCACCGCACCGGCGCTGCTGGTCTTCCTGGCGACCTTCGTCACCGGATGGGCGGCGGTGGCGCTGCTGGCGCTGGCGACGATCGGCAATGCGGTCGGCACCTTGACCGAGCGCTGGCTGTTCTTCGCCGAGGCGCGGCACACGGTGACGCTCTATTACGGATCAGAAACCGCGTAACGGCAGGTCGGCGGCGCGCTGCAGCCAGTTCTCGGCGCCATAATGGGCGGCGCCGTCGATCACATGCAGAGTATAGGCATGGCGCGAGCGGTCGGAACGATTGGGCCCGCTCCAATGCGGCAGCAGCCCGTGCAGCACCACCAGCGAGCCCTTCCGGGCATTGAGCGCGACCTTGGGTCCGATGGGGTAAGGCGCAGGATCCAAAGTCTCGGTCACCAAGATGCCGTTCTTGCGGAAGAAGCGGCTGCGCAACGAGCCCTTATGGCCGCCGCGGATCGCCATCATGCCGCCGTTGTCGACATTGGCGTCTTCCAGCGCGAACCAGAAGCCGATCACGCTCAGGGGCTCGGTGGTGAGGAAGGTCGAATCCTGGTGCCAGGTGACCTCGCCGCCGATCCGCGGCTGCTTGAAGATGAACATCGACTGCAGGAGCAGCGGATCGCGGAACAGGCCCTTGGCCAGCGCCGCCAGATGCGGATGCCGCGAGAAGGCGCTGAACACCGGGTCGAGGTCATGCATGGCATGGCCGATCTTGTTGATCGAGAGCGCTTTCGGCTGGCGGAGCTTGCCCGCGGCGTCGAAGGCCTCCTCCTCGAAGAAGAAGCGGATCTTGTCGCCGGATTCCTGGAAATAGGCGTCGCGCGCATGCGCCGCCGAAGTGGTGGAGAAGACCGTCGCATGGGCCTCGGCGTCGAAATCCTCGACCAGCTGCTTCGCCCGCGCCTGGAGATCGTCGCAGAGCGCCGCCGGCATGAAGTCTTCGACCAGCAGATAGCCGTCCTCGGCGAAGGCCTGCGCCATCTCCGGTGTCAGGCCGGCTTCGCTGCGCTGGAAACGCCGGGGCTCTTCGGGAAGAATGGCGTTCATAGCGCGCAGGCGACCCCATGTTTCAACGGCGGCAGGCCCAGATGCGCGGCGATGGTCTGGCCCATATCGGCGAAGCTGCCGCGGATGCCGACCGAATGCGGCTGCAGCCCGGGGCCGAAGAAGATCACCGGCACATGCTCGCGCGTATGGTCGGTGCCCTTGAACGTGGGGTCGCAGCCGTGATCGGCGGTGATGAGGGCGAGATCGCCCGGCTTCAGCTTCGCTTCCAGCTCCGGCAGGCGGCGGTCGAACGCCTCAAGCGCCGCGGCATAGCCTTCGACATTGCGGCGATGGCCGTGCAGCGTGTCGAAATCGACGAAATTGGCGAAGATGATCGATCGGTCGCCGGCTTCCTGCATCGCCTCGAGCGTGCGGTCGAACAGGCCCATGTTGTTTTCGGCCTTCAAGGTCTTCGGCACGCCGCGCCCGGCGAAGATGTCCGAGATCTTGCCGACGCCGATCACCTTGCCGCCGCTCTCAATCGTGCGGTCGAGCAAGGTCTCCTCCGGTGGCGGCGTGGTGAGGTCGCGGCGATGCGAGGTGCGCTGAAAGCTTCCGGCGCGCTCGCCGATGAAGGGCCGCGCGATCACCCGGGCGATCTGCAGCGGCTCGGTGAGGCGCTTGGCGATGGCGCAGATCTCATAGAGCCGCTCCAGGCCGAAATGCGTCTCGTGCGCCGCGATCTGGAACACCGAATCCGCCGAGGTGTAGCAGATCGGCCTGCCGCTCCGGATATGCTCGTCGCCCAACCGGTCGATGATCTCGGTGCCTGACGCATGGCAGTCGCCGAGGATGCCGGGAAGCTTCGCTTCGGCGATGAAGCGGTCGAGGAAATCGCGCGGGAAGCAGGGCGTCTTCTCCTCGAAATAGCCCCACTCGAAGGCGACCGGGCAGCCGGCCATCTCCCAATGCCCGCTCGGCGTGTCCTTGCCGCGCGAGACCTCGCGTGCCGCGCCGTAGATGCCGGTGATCGCGTCGGTCGCGATGCCCGGCAGCACGCGGCCATGCACCAGATGCGCCGCGAGCCCGAGCCCCAACCGCGCCAGGTTCGGCACCTGCAGCGGCTTGCCCTGGCCGGCGCGGCGCTCGGCGATATGGCCCAGAGTGTCGGCGCCCTCGTCACCGAAACGCACCGCGTCCGGTGTCGCGCCGAGGCCAAAGGAATCCATCACCAGAATGATCGCGCGCTTGGTCATGGTGCTGAGCTTAGTGGGTTCTTGCCGCCGAAAACAGCCGTCATCCGCGGGCCGCCGTCATGTTTCAATACTGCCATCCCCCGGTCGTCATCCCAAGGCCAAGCCTTGGCATGACGAGCCGTTGTGAATTGATCACCGTGCGACGCACCCAACAGGAGCGCCCGCGCATGACGATTTGAATCAGCGCAAGGTTTCCACGACCACCGGCCCACCATCCGCCGGGCCGGCGCCGAGGGTAAAGGCCGCGCGCAGCTCGGCCATGGCGGCCTCCGCGGCGCCGTCGCTGGCGGCATGCACCAGGGCCAGCGGCCGATCCGGTCCCACTTCTTCGCCGAGGCCCAGCACTTCCGAGAAACCGACGCGGTGGTCGATCTTGTCCTCGGCCCGGCGCCGCCCGCCGCCCAGCGAGACGACCGCGACGCCGATGGCGCGGGCGTCGATCAGCGTGATCGTGCCGCTGCGCGCCGCGAAACAGGGCTTCACCACGGGTGCCGGTTTCAGATAGGTGGCGGGGTGATCCATCAGGTCGCGCGGGCCGCCGAGCGCCGCCACCATGCGGGCGAAGATCTCCGCAGGCTCGCCGTTGCCGAGCGCCTTCTCGGCCTTGGCGCGGCCGGCCTCGGCCGTCACGGCGAGGCCGCAGAGAGCCAGCAGCTCGCCGGCCAGCGCGATGGTTGCCGCGTGCAGGCGCGGGTCGCGCGCCTTGCCGGTGAGGTAGTCGATCGATTCCACGACCTCGAGCGCGTTGCCGACGTTGCGGCCGAGCGCCTGGTTCATATCGGTGATGAGGGCCGACGTCTTTAATCCGGCGCCGTTGGCGACATCGACGATGCTGCGCGCGAGCTCTCGAGAGTCATCGAGCTTGGCCATGAAGGCGCCGCTGCCGGTCTTCACGTCCATGACCAGCGCGTCCAATCCCGCGGCGAGCTTCTTCGACAGGATCGACGCCGTGATCAGGCCGATCGATTCCACCGTCGCGGTCACGTCGCGGATCGCATAGAGCCGCCGGTCGGCGGGCGCGAGGTCATCGGTCTGGCCGATCACCGCGCAGCCGACGTCCTTCACCACGCGGCGGAATGTGGCGAGATCGGGCTGGCTCCGGTAGCCCGGGATCGAATCGAGCTTGTCGAGCGTGCCGCCGGTATGGCCGAGGCCACGCCCCGAGATCATCGGGTTGAACCCGCCGCAGGCGGCGAGGATCGGGGCCAGCATCAGCGAGATCTTGTCGCCGATCCCGCCGGTCGAATGCTTGTCGATCACCGGGCCGGGCAGATCGAGAGTCTTCCAGGCCAGCACCGTGCCGGAATTGCGCATTGCGACAGTCAGCGCGACCCGCTCCGGCATTTCGAGGCCGCGAAAGAACACCGCCATGGCAAAGGCGGCGACCTGGCCTTCGGAGACAGTGCCCTTCGTGAGCCCGTCGATTATGAACGCGATCTCGGCATCGCTGAGCGTGCCGCCGTCGCGCTTCTTGCGGATGATTTCCTGGGGGAGCATGGCGCTCAGGCGGAATGATCGGCGATATAGGCCTGCAGCAGGTCGAACAGCTTGTCGGCGGCGGCGCGGGCCTGGACCATGGTGTGCTCGTGGCTCAGCTTCTCGCTGCTCAAGCCCGCGGCCATGTTGGTGATGATCGAGAAGCCCGCGACTTTGAGGCCGCAATAGCGCGCCAGGATCACGTCCGGCACGGTCGACATGCCGGCGATGTCGGCACCGAGCACCTTGGCGGCGCGGACTTCGGCCGGGGTCTCGAATTGCGGGCCGCTGAACCAGCAGTAGATGCCCTGCTTGAGATCGAGGCCGATGCGGCGCGCGACCGCGGCGAACTCGGTCCGCATCGCCGGGTCATAGGCATCGACCATGTCGATGAAGCGCTTGCTCCCCGTCTCGTTGAACAGCGGCGAGACCTGGGTCAGGCTGATATGGTCGGTGATCATCGCGACCGAGCCGGCGGGAATATCCGCATTCAGGCTGCCGCCGGCATTGGTGACGATCACCGAGTGACAGCCCAAGGCCGCGAGCGTTTCGATCGGCGCCTTCATGGCGGAGGGATTGCCGTGCTCGTAATAATGCGCGCGGCCCTGCAGGCAGGCGACCGGCGTCGGGCCGATCCAGCCCAGGATCAGGCGTCCCGCGTGGCCGACCACGCCGCTCCGCGGAAAGCCCGGCAGGTCCGAATAGGAGACGACCATGGAGCGGTCGATCATCTCGGCGAAGGGGCCGACGCCGGAGCCGAGGATGAGGCCGATCTTGGCGCGGAAGCCGCGCGCCTGTTTCGGGATTCCTGCGAGGAGCTGTTCGATCATTTCGCTGTTCTGGACCGGGCGCGCTTCGGGTTCAAGCCCGGTTTCAGGTTCCGCTTGCCGAAGCTTGCCGGAAGCAGCTCGGCAATGGTGAAGGTGGTCTTCAGGCCCTCGGGGCCGCAGATATGGACCGGGGTCTCCGGATCGGCGAACTCGGCGATCCGCTGGCGGCAGCCGCCGCAGGGCGTCACCAGCTTCTTGCCGCCTGCGACCACGGCGATTTCGCGGATCTTCCGGGCGCCGCCCAGCACCATGGCGGAAATCGCCGAGGTCTCGGCGCAGACGCCGTTGGGGTAAGCGGCGTTCTCGACATTGCCGCCGGAATAGATCTTGCCGTCATCGGCCAGGATCGCGGCGCCGACCTGGAACTTGGAATAGGGGGCATAGGCGCGGCCATGGGCATGCTTCGCCGCGACATGAAGCTTCTTGTGCAATCAACGCTCCTTGACGTAGGGCCGGCCGATCGCCTTGGGCGGGATCGCCTTGCCGATGAAGCCGGCGAGCAGGATCACCGTCAGCGCATAGGGCAACGCCTGAATCAACTGCACCGGCAGTTCCGTGTTCCCGTAGATCTTCACGCCCTGGAGCAGCGGAGCCCCCGCATCGAGGAAGCCGAACAGCAGGCAGGCGTAGAGCGCCGGAAGCGGCTTCCATTTGCCGAAGATCATGGCGGCGAGCGCGATGTAGCCGCGGCCCGCGGTCATGTCGCGCTGGAAGAAGGCGTTCTGCGAGATCGCGAGATAGGCGCCGGCGAAGCCGCACAGGATGCCGCCGAGGATGACGGCGCGGTAGCGCAGGAAATCGACCGAGATGCCGGCGGTATCGACCACCGCGGGATTCTCGCCGACCGCGCGGAGTCTCAAGCCGAACCGGCTGCGATAGAGCAGCCAGGCGACCGCGGGCACCATCAGGAAGGCGATGTAGGTGAGGATGCTCTGGCCGCTCAGCACCTTCACGTAGAGCGTGCCCAGCAGCGGCATGTGCGCGATGTTGTCGGTGCCGGGGAAGGTCAGCGGCATGAAGCGCTGCGCGGCATCGAGCTGGGGCGTCTCGCCGCCGCGTTGATACCAGGCGTTGCCGAGCACGACGGTCAGTCCTGCAGCGATGATGTTGAGCGCGACGCCGGAGACGACCTGGTCGCCGCGGTGGGTGATGCAGGCAAAGCCGTGCAGCAGCGACATCAGCGCCCCGACCACGACCGCCGCGGCGAGTCCGTCCCAGGCGGAGCCGGTCAGCGCCGCGACCACGGCGGCGGCGAAGGCGGCCGCCAGCATCTTGCCCTCCAGGCCGATGTCGATGACGCCGGAGCGTTCGGAGATGAGGCCGGCCAGGGCGCAGAAGATCAGCGGGGTCGAGACCCGGATCGTGGCGCTGAGGAGATAGATGACGGTGGTGAACCACTCCATCTTCAGATTTCTCCCGGCTTGCGCTTGGGTTTCTTCGGGCCGCGCTTCTTCTTCGGCGCGGCCGGCGCGGGTTCGGCGGCCGGCGATTCCGCGGATTCGCCCGGGGCGCTCCCGGCAGCGTCGGCCTCGCGCGCGGATTTCTTGAGCCAAGGCAGCTTGTCGGGCGCCTTCGTCGGCCCTGTATCCGGCCCCATGGTCACGATCTCGGCCTCGACGACTTCCAGCGGCTCCGCAGCCGCCGCGGGCGCGGGTGCCGGCGCCGCAGCCGGTACGGGTGCGGGCTGTGGTGCCGGGCGCGGCGCCGGCACTTCCGGCGCCGGCAAAGCGGCCTTGGTCACGGTCGCTTCACATAGGCGAGGGCGCCGGAGAACAGGATCACCAGGCCCTGCATCACAACGATCATGTCGCGGGTGATGGTCGGGATCTCGAAGGCGACTTCGGAGCCGCCCTGGAACAGCGCGCCGAACAGCAGGCTTGCCAGGATGATGCCGACCGGATGATTGCGGCCCATCAGTGCCACGGCGATGCCGGTGAAGCCGGCGCCGGCGACGAAGTCGAGCACCAGCTGGCGATGATTGCCGAGGATCTCGTTGAAGCCGACGAAACCGGCGAGGGCGCCGGAGATCAGCATCGCCTCGATGGTGACGCGGTTCGGGCTGATGCCGGCATATTGCGCGGCCCTGGGCGAGAGCCCGGCGGTCCTGAGCTCGTAGCCGCCGCGGCTGCGCCAGAGATAGATCCAGACCAGGCCGCAGCAGATGAGCGCCCAGAGGAAGGCGAGGTTGAGCGGGGTGGTCGGCATCTCGATTCCGATCCCCGCCAGGAGCTCGTGCACATAGGGCACGCCGGCATTGGCGTCGAAATCGCGGCTGACCACTTCCATGCTGCCGGGGATCCGGAACACGTTGACCAGCAGGTAGACCATCAAGGCCGCGGCCAGGAAGTTGAACATGATGGTGGTGATGACGATGTGGCTGCCGCGCTTGGCCTGCAGATAGGCCGGCACGAAGGCCCAGCCGGCGCCGAACAGCGCGGAGGCGGCGATGCCCAGGGCGATCATCGGCCACATGGTCAGCGAATGGTCGAAGGCCAGGGCCACCAGCCCGGCGCCGAGGCCGCCGATATAGGCCTGGCCCGCGCCGCCGATGGGGAACAGGCCGGCATGGAAGGCGATCGCGACCGCGAGGCCGGTGAAGATGAAGTTGGTGGCATAGTAGAGCGTGTAGCCGATGCCGTAGAGGTCGCCGAACGCACCGACGCCCATGGCATGGATCGCGGAGAACGGGTTGGCGCCGATCGCCAGCACGATCACGCCGGAGACGATCAGCGCCAGCAGCAGGTTGATGACCGGCAGGCCGAAGAGATCGAGCCAGCGCGGCATGGGGGTCGGGGCACCCTGGGGCGTTGCGCTCATTTCCGCGGCCTGATCTTCATGCCGGCGGGCAGGTTGTTGCGTCCCGTCATCTCGGGCGGCAGCAGCGGCGGCAGGCCGGGCGCCGGTGCCGCCGGCGCATCGCCATGCGCATTGGCCATCCAGAGTCCGAGCTGGCGTTCGTCGGTGCGGTCGCCGATGGTCTCGCCGACGATCTTGCCCTGGAACATGACGATGATGCGGTCGGCGAGCGCCAGAATCTCGTCCAGCTCGACCGAAACCAGCAGCACGGCGGTGCCTTCGTCGCGCATGGCGATGATCTGCCGGTGGATGAACTCGATCGCGCCGATATCGACGCCGCGGGTCGGCTGCCCGACCAGCAGCACCTTCGGCATCCGCGCCATCTCGCGCGCCAGGATCAGCTTCTGCTGGTTGCCGCCGGAGAATTTCGCGGAGCCGAGCTCGGGCTCCGGCGGCCGGACGTCGAAGGCTTCCATCATCTTGCCGCAGTCGCGTGCCGCCGCCTTGGTGTTGATGATCGGGCCGAAGCCGTAGGCGCGGTCGCGCTGATAGCCGAGGATCGCGGATTCCCAGGCCGGGAAGCCGGTGACCAGGCCGAGGCGTTGCCGGTCCTCCGGCACATGGGCGACGCCGAGGCGGCGCATCTGCTTGGGCGAGCAGGGCCGATCCGCCGTCACGTCGCGGCCGAGCACATGCATGACGCCGCTGGTCGGCGACCGGATGCCGGAGAGGACTTCCAACAGCTCGCTCTGCCCGTTGCCGGAGACGCCGGCGACGCCGAGGATCTCGCCGGCGCGGATCGAGAAGCTGACGTCGTCGAGCCGCTTCACCCCGAACTCGTCGGTGAGGCTGAGGTGATCGACGCCCAGCACCACGTCCCGGGGCTTGGCGCCGCCGCGGTCCGGCGCCATGCGCACCTTGCGGCCGACCATCAGCACCGCGAGCTCCTCGCGGTCGGTCTCGGCGGTCTTGCGCTGGGCGACCACCTGGCCGTGGCGCATCACCGTCACGTTGTCGGTGACCGCCATGATCTCGCGGAGCTTGTGGGTAATCAGGATGACGGTGACGCCGCGCTCTTTCAGGGCCTTGAGGATCTCGAAGAGCTGGTCGGTTTCCTGCGGCGTCAGCACGCCGGTCGGCTCGTCCAGGATCAGGATCTCGCACTGCCGGTAGAGCGCCTTCAGGATCTCGACCCTTTGCTGCTCGCCCACGGGCAGGTCGCCGACGATCGCGTCGGGATCGACCGAGAGGCCAAAATCGCGCTTCAGGCGCTCGATCTCGGCGCGGGCCTTGCGGATGCTGCCCTGGATCAGCATGCCGCTCTCGGCGCCGAGCATCACGTTCTCGATCACGGTGAAGGGATCGACCAGCATGAAGTGCTGGTGCACCATGCCGATGCCGGAGGCGATCGCGTCCTTGGAATTGCGGATCCGCGCCGGCTTTCCGTTGATCTTGATGGCGCCGCGATCGGCTTCGTAGAAGCCGTAGAGGATGCTCATCAGGGTCGACTTGCCGGCACCGTTCTCGCCGACGACGCCGTGGATCGTGCCCTTGGCGATCTTGAGCGACACGTCGCCATTGGCGTGGACGGGGCCGAAGCTCTTGTCGATGCCGACGAGCTCGACCGCTGGAATCGATGACGCCGGCGCGGGATCGCTGCCGGCGGCTTCGGGAGAGGTTGGGGTTGTTGCGGTCACGAAAGGGTTCTGAAATGAATCACGGCCCGGAAGGTCTTTCCGGGCCGTGAAGCTTCTCCGCTCAAGAGGCCGGGCAGGCGTTGTCGGCCACGTAGTCGTGGACCTTGATCTTGCCCGAGATGATGTCGGCCTTGGCCGCTTCGACCTTGGCCTTCATCTCCTCGGTCACCAGCGGCTTGTTGTTGTCGTCGAGCGCCCAGTTGACGCCCTCTTCCTTCAGGCCGAGCTCGGTGACGCCGCCCTTCCAGCCGGTGACCGCGCCGTGCACGGCGACGTCGACCCGCTTCATCATCGAGGTCAGCATGGTGCCGGGATGCAGGTGGTTCTGGTTCGAATCGACGCCGATCGCCAGCTTGCCGCTGTCCTTGGCCGCCTGGTAGACGCCGAGGCTGGTGGCGCCGGCCGCGGCGAACACCACGTCCGCTCCCTGGTCGAACTGGCTCTTCGCGAGCTCGCCGCCCTTGGTCGGGTCGTTCCAGGCCGCACCGGTGGTGCCGGTCATGTTCTGGAACACGGTCGCGTCCTTATTCTGGTACTTCACGCCCTGCTCATAGCCGCATTCGAAGCGCCGGATCAGCGGGATGTCCATGCCGCCGACGAAGCCGACCTTGCCGGTCTTCGAGGCCATCGCCGCCGCGATGCCGACCAGGAACGAGCCCTCATGCTCCTTGAACACGATCGATTCCACGTTCGGCAGGTCGACCACGGAATCGATGATGACGAAATGCGTCTTCGGGAATTCCTTGGCGACCTTCTCGAGCGCGGTGCCTTGCGCGAAGCCGACGGTCACGATCGGGTCGTTGCCCTTCTGCGCGAAGCGGCGGATCGCCTGCTCGCGCTGCGCATCGGTCTGCACTTCGAACTCGGCATAGCCCTTGCCGCTTTCCTTCTTGAACTGCTCCATGCCGACGTAAGCCAGCTCGTTGAAGCCCTTGTCGAACTTGCCGCCGGAATCATAGACCACGGCCGGGTCGGCGAGCGCGATGCCGGCGGAGAACGCAAGGACCGCCGCCGCACCGGCAGCGCGTGTCATGAACGTCATAGTGGAGCCTCCTTGTTGGCCGGCGCGTTCACGGGATGGTGGCGTGCCGACTCGTTTCGTTGGCCGAATCTGGCCAGAACCGCGCGGCCGAATCAACCGTGATTTGATTTATTTCAAGCGTTTGGCGCCAAAACACCGTCATGCCCGGGCTTGACCCGGGCATCTGTCGCCGCCTTCGGAAGACCCGCGGGTCAAGCCCGCGGGTGACGGCCAGGGAACTAGCTTTTGCCGTTCCCGCTGAGGGCATCCCGCCCGCCGTGGTTGTCGAGATAGTTAATCAGGGCCGCGACCACCCTCCGGTCGAAGCCCTTGCCGACGCCCTTCATCAAGGCCTCGATCGCCTGGTCGATCGACAATGCCTGGCGGAAGGCGCGGTCGCTGATCATGCCGATGAAGGCGTTGGCGACGGCGATCACCCGGGCGGTGATGACGATCTCGTCGCCTTTCAGCGGCGGGTTGCCGGTGCCGTCGAAATTCGCCTGGGCCTGCTGCAAGGTCTCCACCACCGGCCCGTCGAACTCGATGCCCTTGATCAGCTCGGCGCTGGTCATGATGCTGTTGCGGATCATGCCGCGCTCCTCGTCGGTCAGGCCCTCGGTCTTGGCCAGCACCGATTCAGGAATCAGGATCTTGCCGAGGTTGAGCAGATTGCCGGCGATCTCCGCGGTCTCGATCTCGACGTCGGAGAGGTTCATCTCCTTGGCGACCGCGCGGGCAACCTGGGCCACGCGGGCGGAGTGCTGCGCGGCGAAGGGATCGCGCTGGTCGACCACGTTGACCAGCGTCTTCACCAGCTGGTTGAGGTTGCGGGCGCGGCGCTCGCGCTCGGTGACGAAATCGGTGATGTCGTCCTCGACCGCAAGCACGCCGGCCATGCCGCCGGCGGTGGCCTTGATCGGGATATGCTCGGACTGGATCATCTTCTGCTTGCCGCCGATCTCGACCACGCCGTATTCGGTGACGGTGCGGTTCTCCTCCATCGCCTGATGGTTCAGCCGCAGGACTCGCTTGGCGGCCGCCGGGCCGAGCACGTTGGCGATCGGCTTGCCGATCATCTCGGTGGCGGAAATCCCCGCGTCCTTCGCGGCCTGGCGGTTGGCGAAGCGGTACTGATCGTCCTTGTCGAGGATGAAGATGCTGGTGGGCTGGCTGTCGGTCACCAGCTGGATGAGATTGCGCTGCTCCTCGAAACGCCGTGCCATCTGGTTGAACTGGTAGGCGGCCTGGGAGGCCCGGCGCGACGACCCGTAATACCAGACCGCGGCGATGATCACGGCGATCAGGCCGACGGTGAGGAACAGCACCGCGGTCAGGGTCTTGAAGCGCGCTTCCGCGGCGCCCAGGGCTTCGTCGTAGGCCACGGTGTAGACCAGGACCCAGGGCACGGCCGAGAGCGCGCGGGAGGTCACCAGCACCGGCTCGCCCTTGTAGTTGGTCTTGTCGGTGGCGAAGCTGCCGGGATTCTGTGCGCCGAAGACGACGTCGCGATCG
>JAYSFH010000020.1:0-17651 GCA_041913405.1 Dongia sp.
GAAGTCGAGCAGGTGGAAACCGTTGGCCAGCGAGCAGATCGCGCCGTTGCCGTCCTTGCGCAAAGCCATCGAGCCGATCTTCGCCGGCACGTCCCAGGCGCGGACCTCGCGCCCGTCCACCGTGCAGCGGAACACGTTGCAGCCGAAGCTGTCGATCCAATAGAGGCGCTGCTGCTCCACGTCCCAGAGCGGGCCCTCGCCCAGAATGGTCTTCACATCGACCAGCACTTCGATCCGCATGGTTCGTCTCCCTGTCTATACTTCGTCATGCCCGGCGAAGGCCGGGCATCCCTGACTTAACTCAGGGGTCCCCGGCCAAGCCCGGGGATGACGACCGAGTGACTAAAACGCGACCTTATCCGCACCCTTCAAGCTCAAAATCTCGCGGGCCTCGTCGGGCGTCGCCACTTCCATGCCGAGGCCTTCGATCATCTTGCGCGCCAATGTCACCTGCTCGGCATTCGACTGCGCGAGGCGGCCGGGGCCGCCCCAGAGCGAATCTTCGAGGCCGACGCGGACATTGCCGCCCATCGCCAAAGCCATCGAGATGATCGGCATCTGGTTACGGCCGGCACCGAGCACCGACCACTGGTACTTGTCGCCGAACAGCCGGTCTGCCGTGCGCTTCATGTGGATGACGTCCTCGGGATGCGGGCCGATGCCGCCCAGGATGCCGAACACGGTCTGCACGAAGAGCGGCGGCTTCACCAGCCCGCGCTCCAGGAAGTGGTGCAGGTTGTAGAGATGACCGACGTCATAGCATTCGAACTCGAAGCGGATGCCGCTGTCGCTCAAGGTCCTGAGTGCGTATTCGATATCCTTGAAGGTGTTGCGGAAGATGAGATCGACCGAGTTCTCGAGATGCTCCTTCTCCCAGGGATGCTTGAACTCCTTGAAGCGGTTCAGCATCGGGAATAGGCCGAAATTCATCGAGCCCATGTTGAGCGAGGCGACCTCGGGCTTGAAGCGGACCGAGGGCTGGATGCGCTCCTCGATCTTCATCCAGGGGGCACCCCCGGAGGTCAGGTTCACCACGGCGTTGGAGCGCTGCTTGATCACCTTCAGGAACGGCTCGAAGGCCTCCGGCGTCTGGTCCGGCTTGCCGGTCTTCGGGTCGCGGGCATGGAGATGCACGATCGCCGCCCCCGCCTCCGCCGCGCCGATCGCCGCATCGGCGATCTCGCTCGGCGTCACCGGGAGATATTGCGACATCGACGGCGTATGGATCGCACCGGTGACGGCGCAGGTGATGATGACTTTGCGTTTCGTGGCCATGGGTGTTGTCCTTACGATCCGATTTCCTTAGCGGCCTTGCGCTTGTGCGCGGTCAGGGCCATCAGGCGGCGGTCGCGCCATTGGTGACGCTTCTGGAGGTCGGCGGTCGGCAATTTTGCGCGGCGTTCCTTCTCGACGGTCTGCATCACTTCGCCGGCCCAATCGACCCGGCGCTGCATCGAGGGGAAGAGCCGGGAATAGATCTGCTGGTAGCGTTCGCAGTAATCCTTCACGCCGCCCGGCGCATTGAGATCGATGGTCTCGAACGGGCCCATGAAGGACCAGCGCAAGGCGAGACCTTCGCGGATGCCGACATCGACATCCTCGACCGATGCGTAGCCATCGGCGACCAGGCGGAACGCCTCTTCAAGCAAGGCACCCTGCATGCGGTTCATGACGAAACCGTCCAATTCGCGCTTCATCACGATCGGTGCCTGGCCGGAGGCGACCGCGAGCTTCCGGGTCTTCTCCATCGCCGCCGGGTCGGTCCAGGGCGCCGGCACGATCTCCACCGCCGGGATCAAGTAAGGCGGGTTGATCGGGTGCATGACCAGGCAGCGCGACCGGCCTTTGAGATGCTCGGTGAATTTCGAGGGCAGGATCGCTGAGGTCGAGCTGGAGAGCACGGTCTCGGGCGCCGCGATCGCGTCCAGTTCGGCGAAGACCTTCTGTTTCACCGCCACGTCTTCCGGCGTGTTCTCCTGGACATGGACCACGCCATCCAAAGCCTCTTGCAGGCTCGCGGCCGGCTTGATGCGCGCGACCAGCTGGTCGGCGGTCTGGCCCTCGAGCAGGCCTTCGGATTCCAGCGGGGCCGCCATTTCGCGGGCGAAGGCGATCGCCTTTTCCGCGGCGCCCGCCACCTGGTCGTACAATTGGATCTCGTGCTTGGCGCGGGCGAAGCTGATGGCCCAGGCCCGCCCGATCAAGCCGCTGCCGATGATGGCAATCTTCGCCATGATTTCACTTCTTCCCTTAGAGCGTCTCGACGTTGCCGTCGACGCCGAGTGACTGACCGGAGATATTCTCGCCCATCGGCGACAGCAGAAACAGCACCATTGCCGCGACGTCATGAGGCGAGACCATGCGGCGCAGCGACGTCCGCGAGAGATACTCCTTCTCCATCTCCTTGTAGGAGATGCCGAGCTGCTCGGCCCGGGCGCCGATCACGCCTTCGATCCGCGGGCCTTCGACGATGCCGGGCAGGATCGCGTTGACCCGGATGTTCGAGGGCCCGAGCTCCTTGGCGAGGCTCTGCGTGAAGCCGATCACGCCGAACTTCGCCGCGGCGTAAGGCGTGCGGAAGGCGTAGCCGTGCTTGCCCGCCGCCGAGGACATGTTGACGATGGCGCCGCCGCCCGCCGCCTTGATCTCCGGCACGGCGAGCCGCGTACAGAGGAACTGGCCGGTCAGGTCGATGTCGATGCAGCGCCGCCAGTCTTCCGGCGTGATCTCATCGACGCCACCGGTCGGCCCGGCGATGCCGGCATTGTTGATCAGCGCGTCGATGCCGCCGAGGCTCGCCTTTGCCTCGGCGAAGAAGCGCTCGACATCGGCTTCCTTGGAGACGTCGGCCTTGGTGACGCCATGGCCGGCATGGGTCTTCTTGAAATCCGCCAGGAAATTGTCGGCGACGTCGCAGATGTGGAGCTTGGCGCCGTGCAGGATCAGCATGTCGCTGATGGCGCGGCCGATCCCAGAGGCGCCGGCGGAGATCACCACCCGCAGGCCCGGCTTCAGCCCGTTGATCCAGTTCTTCCCGGCGAGTTGCGCCATCCGTCTAACTCCCTAGTGGTTCTTTTCCCGAAGCGCGATCACCGCGGCGAGGACCACCAGGCCGAAGATGATGACGCGGGTGGCATAAGGCAGGGTGGTGCCGGCAAGCAAGGTCTGCAGCGCGGTCAGCAGCAGCACGCCGCCCACCATGCCGAGGTAGGAGCCGCGGCCGCCGGTGATCAAGGTACCGCCGACCACCACGACCGCGATCGAGGGCAGCATGTATTCGTCGCCCATGCCGAGGCTGGCCTGGCCGGAGAAGCCGGTCAGCATGCTGCCGACCAGGGCAGAGCAGAAGCCGGACAGCGCATAGACCAGCATGATCGTGCGGTCGACATTGATGCCGGAGAGTGCGGCCACCTTCTCGCCGTTGCCGAGGCCATAGACTCTTCGGCCGAAGGGAGTGCGCCGGTGCAATAGCACGGCGGCGATGACGAAGAGGATGATGAAGACCACGACCGGCGTCACGAAGCTGGTCTTGTCGGTCATGAACCAGCGCATCAGCGGGGCCGAGAAGCCGGCCGGCGTGCCCTGCGAGTAGAGCAAGGCGAGGCCCTGCAGGATGCCGTTCATCGCCAAGGTCATGACGATCGGCGAGATGCCGAAGATCGCGATGCCGATGCCATTGGCGAGGCCCACCAGGCAGCCGATGACAAGCACCAGCGGCAGCGCGTAGACCAATGGCCCGTTCTGACCGTTGACGATGCCCGCGAGCAGGATACCGGAAAGCGCGATGGTCCAGGGCACCGAGAGATCGAGGCCGCCGGTCAGGATCACCGTCCCCTGCCCCAGCGCCAGGATCAGCAGGAAGGAGGAGAGCACCAGGATCGAGTTGTAATAGCCCCAGTTGCCGAGCGCGCGACCGACCGTGAGCTCGGTCACCACCAGCACGATCAGGAAGCAGACATAGGCCGGCAGCGCGTAGCGGATCGCCTCGGCATTGCGCAGGAGGAAGGATGGCTGCGGCGTCTTCTGCGGCTTCGCCTCGATACCGGGCATGACCAGCCGCTGCGCGACGCGGCCCACCTGTCCCGGCAGCATGCCCTTGCGCCAGGCATGGAAGCGGACATAGCCGGCGCGCAGATGCTTGGCGGCGCGGGAATCGCGGCTGATCGCGCCGGCCAGCACCGCCAGGATCAGGATGCAGCCCTCGACCACGGTCGAGTAATAGGCCGAGACGTTCAGCACCAGCAGGATGTTGACGATGATCATCAGGATATAGGCGCCGATGATCGAGCCCACGACTCCGCCTCGGCCGCCGCCCAATCGGGTGCCGCCCACAACCACCGCGCCGAAGATCTGCAGGAGCATGGAATTGCCGACCAGCGGATCGCCCGCACCGGTCTGCGCGCTCACAAAGACCCCGGCAAAGCCGTAGCAGCCGCCGGCCAGCACATAGACGAGGAACTGGGTGAGGCGCACCGAGATGCCGCGCGCCCGCGCCGCTTCCATGTCGCTGCCGATCGCGTAGATCGCGGTGCCGAGCCTTGTGCTCTTCAACCAGAGCCAGAGCAGCACGATGATGCCGAGCAGCACCAATGCCATCGGCACCAGCTCGGGCACCGCGTCGAGCGCCAGCGCGTTGCTCAAGCCCATCGGCACCATGCCGCCCGGCTTGTCGAGCACCAGCAGAGTGAGACCCTGCACGATGAACATGGTCGAGAGCGTGACCACGATCGGCTGCAGGCGGAAGAAGGCGATGAAGAAGCCGTTGAAGGCGCCGGTCGCCATGCCGACGCCGACGCCGATCAGCGACCACAGCAGGATGCCGCCGGGCGTGTCCGGCATGTTGGTGGCGACCACCACGTTGACCAGCGAGATGACCGCACCGGCGGAGAGATCGAAGCCGCCGGTCAGGATCACCAGCGTCTGCCCGGTGGCCGCGATCGCCAGCGGCGCGCCGCCGGTCGAGAGCGAGCTCACCTCGAAATAGCTCATCGGCCCCGCGCTCATCCAGTCGTTGATGAGCAGCAGCAGGATGAACACACCCAGGGCCACCAGAACGCCCTGATAGCGGCCAAGACGAAAGTTGCGCTGCCGCTGCGGAGTGCCGGCGGCGGAGAGGCTGGTCATGCGGCACGCCCCGCATTGTCGCCGTGGCCGAGTGCGGCACGCATGATCGAATCCTCGTTGAGTTCAGCACCGGCGACTTCGCGGGCGATGCGGCCCTGGTAGAGCACCAGCACGCGATCGGCGAGATGCACCAGCTCGGGAATCTCGGTCGAGTAGAGGAGGATCGAGCCGCCCGCCTCCACATACTGGCGCATCAGCCGGTAGAGCTCGTGCTTGGTGCCGACGTCGATGCCGCGGGTGGGATCGTAGAGCAGCAGCACCCGACTCTCCGCCAGCAGCCACTTGGCAATGGCGATCTTCTGCTGGTTGCCGCCGGAGAATGCACCCGCGCGAGTCCAGAGCGCACGCTCGGCCACCTCGACCCGCTGGAACACGCCGGAAACGGCGTCGCGCTCCTTCTTCACGTCGATGAAGCCGAAGTTCGAGAAGCGCTCGATCACCGGGATCGAGGCGTTCTGGGTGCCGGAGAGCTTCAGGAACAAGGCCTCGGTCTTGCGGTCCTCGGGCACCAGGCTGATGCCGATATTGGCGCGCACCGCATCGGTCGGGCTGGCGATCGTCACCGGCTTGCCATCGACCGCGATCTGCCCGGCGGTCAGTTCCGCGGCGCCAAAGCAGGCGCGGAACAGCTCGAGCTGGCCCATGCCCTGCAGCCCGGCGATGCCGAGGATTTCGCCCTTGTGGAGCGCGAAGGATGCGTCGGCGAGCTTGCCGGAGGTGGCGAGCTTCTCCACCCGCAGCACCTCGGCGCCGGACTGATGGGTCTTTGCCGGCTTCTCCGGAAAGGCCTGGCCGATCGAGCGGCCGACGATCATCCGGATCACTTCCTCGTCGTCGAGGTCGGCGACCTTGGCCGTCGCGATATGCTGGCCGTTGCGCAGGACGGTCAGCGAATCGCAGAAGTCGCGCACCTCCTTCAGGCGATGCGAGATGAAGATCACCGTCACGCCACGCGCCTTCTCGCGGGCGATCACCGCGCCCAGCCAATCGACGTCGCTGCCGGAGAGCGACGAGGTCGGCTCGTCCAGCAGCAGGATCTTCGGCTGGCGATAGAGCGCGCGGGCGATCTCGATCTTCTGCTTGATGGCGAGGTCGAGCGGGCCGACCTCGTCGTTGAGATCGATGCTCTCGAGGCCGAGCCCGGCGAAATGCGCCGCCACCGCGTCCTGCGCAGCGCGGCGCTTGACCAAGCCCAGCGGATTCACCGGCGCGTATGGCAACAGCACGTTCTCCAGCACGGTCAGATCGCGCACCAGGGTCATCTCCTGGAACGCGGTCTGAATGCCGCAGCGGTGCGCGGCGCGCGGAGATTTCAACGAGACAGATTGGCCGAACACCTGGAAGCCGCCCTGGTCGGGGGTCATCAGACCGCTCAGCAATTTCACGATGGTGGATTTGCCGGCGCCGTTCTCGCCGAGCAGCGCATGGACGCTGGCTTGCGCCACCTCGAAGGAAACGTCATCGACCGCGACCGTGGCCCCAAAGGCCTTGCGGACATGGTCGGCGGAAATGGCGATGCCTTGCGTCATGCGGTCCAGGCTACCAGGAAAAAGCTGGACGACGCGTGGGGGCGCCGTCCAGCGTCAGGTCGAGGTCGACTTAAGGCTCGGGTTGGCCGATCAGGGCGGCCTGGAACCCGAGTTCCGGGTTCTGGTCTGAGAATATCGAGGCAAACCAGCCCGGATTCGGCACGAGCGACGGGGGGAAGGCGTTGCAGCCCGCCTTCATTTCATCCCAGGAACCCGTCTCGCAATACTTGATGGTCTCGTTGGTGACGATCGGCAGCGGCAAGGTGGTGAGCTTCGGAATGTCCTTGCCCTCCAGCTTCTGCACCGCGAGCTTCAGCGCCAGCGCACCGGAATACGGCGGCGAGGCGTAGGAGATGCGCGGCGCGTTCAGCGGCGCGTAAGGCGGCGTGTCGCCGCCTTCGACCTTGGCGCTGGCGGGCAGCATCTGGATGCGGCCACCGTTGGAGCCTTCGCCGGCGCAGGGCAGCAGCTCTTCCGGCTTTTTGCCGGCTTCGAGCTGCATCGCGTTGGCGGTGTAGCAGCCGACCTGCATCCAGAGCCCGTCGATCGCGTCCCAGTTCTGGGTGGCGAGGATCTTCGAGAGCTCGGTGCGGGCGACCGCCTGGCTCCACATGCCGACCGCTTCAGCGACGATCTTGATGTCCGGATGCTTGGCGAAGACTTCCTTGGCCGCCTTGGTGCGGAGCGTATCGACCGAGGTGCCCGGCACGCCGGTGATGGCGATGATGTTGCCCTTGCCGCCGAGCTTCTTCACCAGCCATTCGGCGGTGACGCGGCCGGCCTCTTCCTGGTCGATGGTCACGTTATAGGCGCAGGGCTCCTCGATCGCCGCGTCATAGGCGATGATGATGACGCCCTTCGAACAGGCATTCTTCACCACGGCATTGAGCGCGGTCGGCGAGATCGGATAGACCACGATCGCCTTGGCGCCCGCCTGAACCATGGCGTTGATCTGCTGGATCTGGCGCTGGGCATTCGGCCCGGCGACCTGGACTTGGAGATCGATCTTGTCGGCGAAGTCCTTATGCGCGGCCATGGCCTTCACCATGTTCGCCGCTTCCGCCTGCCAGTCGTTGCCGATGTAGGACATCGACAGGAACACCTTGAACTTGTCCGCATGCGCGGCGCCGGCCTGGGCCACCAGACCCAAGGCAACAGCGCCGGCGGCGAGGAATCGCCACCCCGTTTTCCACGATTTCATCAGTCACTCTCCCATCGTGCGGCCGATTGGCGTCGGGTGCGTCGCGCGCCCTGGACCCCGGCCGCGGCCACATCGGCGCGGAGCCCAAACTTCTTTTTGATCATTTGATCATAAATCAGATATCATCAGCCGAGCAAGGGCGTTTCCTCCAATGTGCCCTTGACGCAGCAACGGCTCAGCGATACCCGCAGCGACGCAATGTCCGTGGATACGACTCAGCGATCGAAACGACGCACCTCCGCCTTGCCCCAGATGCAGGTGGCGCGCGTCACCCTGCCTGAGGAGATCTATCGACGTCTCAAGACCATGATCCTCGACGGCGGCCTGGCCCCCGGCGAGCTGGTCACCATCCAGGGTCTGGCCGGCGCCTTCGGCGTCAGCGCGATGCCGGTGCGCGAAGCCCTGCAGCGATTGACCGCGGAAGGCGCTTTGCGCGTGATCTCCGGCCGCTCGGTCGGAATTCCGGAGCTGGAATCCGATCGCCTCACCGACCTCACCAAGGTCCGGGTCGAGATCGAGAGTCTCGCCGCTTCCTGGGCGACGCCGCTGATCGGCAAGGACGACATCGCCAAGCTCGACAGTCTGGTCGAGACCATGACCAAGGCGGTCGAGGACGGCGATACCCGCGCCTATGTTCGCGGCAATCACGATTTCCATTTCACGATCTACGCCGCTTCCGGTTCGGAGACCTTGCTCTCGGTGATCGAAGGCTTGTGGTTGCAGGTCAGCCCCTACTTCCATCTGCTGCATGGCGTGCGCGGTGCCGGCAACTACGACAACGCCAACCATGAGCATAAGCTGATCCTGAAGGCGATCCGCGCAGGCGACGCCAAAGCCTGCGCGGCGCACCTCCGCGGTGACATCGAATCCGCCACCGCGGGTCTCCTCAAGCTGCTGGGATAGCCGCCCTCACTCTTCCGGCTGACCCACCAGCGCGGCGTTCAGGCCGATCTCCGGCGTGGTCTCGGAATAGACCGAGGCGAACCAGCCCGGATTGGCGATGATCGCCGGTTGGAACACGTTGCAGCCGGCCTTCATCTCCGCCCAGGTGCCTTCGGCGCAGAGCTTGATGTTCTCGTTGGTGACGATGGTCTGCGGCACGTCGGTCAGGGCCGGGATCTCCTTACCCTCGAGCTTCTTCACCGCAAGGCTCAGCGCGAGCGCGCCGGTGAAGTTCTGCGAGCCCGACGACCAGCGCTGGGCGCCCATCGGCCGATAGGTGCCGCTCGCACCCTCGACCTCGGTTCCCACCGGCAGCATCTGGATGCGGCCGCCGTTGGAGGCTTCGCCGGCGCAGGGCTTCAGCTTGTCGTCGGCGACGCCGGCCTCGCTCTGCATCGAGATCTGGTCCCAGGGCCGAGTCGCCACCACCTTGGAGAGCTCGGTGCGCGCGACCGCCTGGCTCCACATGCCGTTGGCTTCCGCGATCACCTTGATGCCGGGATGCTTGGCGAAGACCGCCTTGGCGCCCTCGTTGCGGAGCGTGTCGACCGTGGTGCCCGGCACACCGGTCACCATCACGACATTGCCCTTGCCGCCGAGCTTGTCGACCAGCCATTCGGCCGATTGCGTGCCCCAGGCCTTCTGGTCGATATGGACGTTGTAGGCACAGGGCTCCTCGATGATCGAGTCATAGGCGACCACCACCACGCCCTTGGCGCAGGCATTCTTCACCACCTGATTGAGCGCGGTCGGCGAGATCGGGTAGACGATGATCGCCTTGGCGCCGGCCTGGACCATCGCGTTGATCTGCTGGATCTGGCGCTGCGCGTTCGGACCCGCGACCTGGACCTGGAGGTCCACCTTGTCGCGATAGGTTTTGCTCAAGGCCATCGCCTTGATCATGTTGGCGGCCTCGGCCTGCCAGTCGTTGCCGATATAGGACATCGACAGGAAGATCTTGAACTTCTCCTCGGCCTGAGCAGTGCCCGTCCACGCCGCCAGACCCATCGCGCCCGCCAAGCAGGCAGCCGCAATCTTCGACCTCGCTTGAAGCTTCATCGCTTTCCTCCCGGTTCGTCGTTTCGGCGGCTCGTTCGCTGGCCGCCATCACCCTGTGCGGTCTCTAGGGACCGCATGGCGAGCAGTATGCGATCAACATCTTATATCGTCAATCTGTGATCACAGATAGGATTATAGAGCTAGATCGTCGGAAGCGGCCTGACCCAGAGTAGCCCCGCGCGAGGGGCTGGGGCTTAACACGCAAAGATTGAGTAAGGGAACTAGCTTCGACGGCCCAGACGCGCCCCGCGCGGAGATGCAGGCTCAGCCTGGATTTGGCCGCCGAAATGATGCCGGCGGAACCAGGAGGCGGCGGCACGGATATCGAGCGCCAACGCAAAACGCGCTTCTTCCGGATCGCGGCGCTCCATGGCGGCAACGACGCGTTCGTGGACCGGAACGCCGCGACGGAACATCTCGATCGAGCCATCGATATGCTGCACGAAGGCCAGCACGGGTCCGAAGCGCAGCCAGAGCGAGCCGATGATCTTCAGCAGCGCATCGGATTGCGCGGCCTCATAGACCGCGAAGTGAAAGTGCTGGTTTCCTTCCAGCATGCCGCCGGCATCGCGGGCCTCGATGGCCTCGCCGAAGGCGCGGTTGATCTTGCGGAGCTTGGCGCAGATGCCGGGCGTCGCGCGCAAAGCCGCGCGCTGCGCGGCATAGCCTTCGATCTCGCAGCGCAGGCGGATCCACTCGTCGTAGTTTTCGAGCGTCAGGGCTGCGACCTGGAAGGTCCGGTTCGGCAGCTGGGTCAGCGCGTTCTCGGTGACCAGGCGCTGGATCGCCTCCCGGACCGGCATCGGGCTGGTGCCGAGTGCGGCGGCCAGCGCCCGGATGGTCAGCACCTCGCCCGGCAGGAAGCGCCCCTGGTAGAGTGCGTCGCGCAACTCCTGATAGACCCGCTCCTGGACGGTGGTGACGTCGATCGGCCTGACTTTGTCGTCCATCTCGCTCTTCTCAGCCTCAAGTCAAAACCGGGCGAATCACCGCGCGCAGGGCCATCATAAAGCCTCTCCGAGGAGCCTACAGCAGCCGTGCGCGGTTTGATACACTGTCTATCTTCGATATGTGATCACAAAATTATTGCCATCCCGTCCCGTCCGGCTATCCTCGGCGGCAATCAGAAACCACCGCCGGGGAGCGAATGCCATGGTCGAGATCCGCTGCATCGTCGACGCCAAGAACCACCTGGGCGAAGGCCCGCTCTGGGACGTGAAGGAGCAGCGGCTCTACTGGATCGACAGCTCCGCCGCCGAGATCTACAGCGCCAAGGAAGACGGCAGCGACGTGAAGCGCTGGTTCGTGCCGACCCATATCGGCTCGATGGCGCTCCGCGAGAAGGGCGGCGCCGTGCTGGCGCTGGCCAACGGCTTCAGCCTCTACGATTTCGAGACCCAGAAGCTGACCCATATCGGCGATCCGGAGGCCGATGAGCCGGAGAACCGGCTGAACGACGGCAAGGTCGACCGGCGCGGGCGCTTCGTCGCCGGCTACATGGCCTATGACCATGACCGCGAGGACGCCAACCGCGGGCAGCGGCCGGTCAGGAATTCGGCGCTCTACCGGCTCGACCCCGATCTCACCATCCACAAGCTCGATTCCGGAATCAAATGCTCGAACGGGCCCTGCTGGTCGCCGGACAACAAGACCTTCTACTTCTGCGACTCCTACGACAAGGTGATGTACGCCTACGACTACGACATCGAGACCGGCAACGTCTCCAACCGCCGCAAATTCCTCACCGCCTGGGAATATCCCGGCACCTTCGACGGCTCGACCGTGGATTCCGAAGGCTTCATCTGGAACGCCCATGTCTTCGGCGGGCGCATCATCCGCTACGCGCCGGATGGCCGCATCGATCGCATGATCGAGTTTCCGGTCCGCAACCTCACCAGCGTGATGTTCGGCGGCGCCAATCTCGACATCCTCTACTGCACCTCGATGGGCCGCCCGATGAAAGGCGTGCCGCAGAAAGAGGCCACCGCCGGGGGCGTGTTCGCGGTCACCGGCCTCGGCGTGAAAGGCATCGCCGAGCCAAGGTTCGCGGGGTGAGCACCAACATGCTGAGACAGATCCGCCGCATCGTGACCACCAATGACGCGCAGGGGAAATCCGGCGTCATGATCGACGGCTTCGCCGACAACATCATCACCGTCCTCACCGAATGCTGGATCACCGGCAAGGGCAAGGTGAACCACACCGACGGCATCGACCACGGCGCGCTCTCGACGCAGCTGGAGCCACCGCATGGCGGCACCCTGTTCCGCTATTTCGAGATCCCGCCGGAGAGCGAGTTCGCGCACCTCTCGGCCGAGGAGAAGCGCAAGGCCAATGCCGAATGGTTCGCGGCCATGAACGGCGCGCATCTGCAGCCGGACACCTCCGTTCATCCAGCGATGCACAAGTCGCCGACCACCGACTACATCATCCTGCTCTCCGGCGAGATCACGCTGGTGCTGGAAAAAGAGGAGCGGACCTTGAAGCCGTTCGACTGCGTGATCCAGCGCGGCACCAACCACGCCTGGGTCAACCGCGGCAAGGAGAACGCGCTGCTGATGGCGGTGCTGGTCAGCGACGGCAGCGAAGCGCACTGACACCAATCGTCATTGCCGGGTCCCGCGGACGAATTGTCCGCATGCGCGGACGGGGCCGGCAATCTTGCGCCGATCGGCACGAGATGCCCGGGGCAAGCCCGGGCATGACGATTGAACTAAAGCGACTAATACGTCTTCTGCCCGTTGACCTTGAGGCGCACCGCGTAGAGCGAGGTGGTGCCGCAGATATAGAGATAGTTCCGCTTGGGCCCGCCGAAGCAGACGTTGGCGACGACTTCCGGCACCAGGACCTTGCCGATCAGCTTGCCGTCCTTCTCGTAGCAATGGACGCCGTCGGCGGCGCTGGTCCAGATCCGGCCGTCGGTGTCGAAGCGGAAGCCGTCGAACAGGCCGGCGGTGCATTTCGCGAACACGCCCTTGTCCTTCAGCTTGTCGCCCTTCACCTCGAAGCGGCGGATGTGCTTGGGCCCATTCTTCTTGTGGGTGGCGCCGGTATCGACGATGTAGAGCTCCTTCTCGTCCGGCGAGAAGGCGATGCCGTTGGGCTGCACGAAATCGTCGGCGACGATCGAGACCGCGCCGCTCTTCGGGTCGATGCGATAGACGTTGGAACGGCCGATCTCGCTCTTCGACTTGTTGCCCTCGTAGTCGGAATCGATGCCGTAGCTGGGATCGGTGAACCAGATGCTGTTGTCCGACTTCACCACGACGTCGTTCGGGCTGTTCAGGCGCTTGCCCTTGTAGGAGTCGGCGAGGGTGATCACGGTGCCGTCGAACTCGGTGCGCGACACCCGGCGCCCGCCATGCTCGCAGGAAACCAGCCGGCCCTGGCGATCGACGGTGTGGCCATTGGTGTTGCCGGCGGGCGCGCGGAACACCGAGGTCTCGCCGCTGCATTCGTCGTAGCGCAGCATCCGGTCGTTCGGGATGTCGGACCAGACCAGGTAGCGCCCGGCGGCGAAATAGGCCGGGCCTTCCGCCCAGCGGCAGCCGGTATAGAGCTTGTCCAGTTGCGCGGTGCCGACGAAGAGATTGTCGAATCGCTCGTCCAGCGTCTCGAAGACCTTGGCCATGAAGTTCCCCTGCTCTTGAGTCGAAAAAAGGTGGCCGAGCCTAGCCGGATCGCGGCGGAGCGTCACCCCCTCAGGTGAGGGCGCGATAGTCCGCCCGGAGTCTGGCGGCGATCTCGGCGGCGCCGAACTCCCGGTCACCGAGGCGGCCGACCGAACGGATTTCGAACAGGGAGTTGGTCAGGAAGATCTCCGCCGCCCCGGCGAGATCGGCCGGCGACAGCGAGGCTTCTTCGGTCGGGATCTTCAGCGCCGCCGCCAGCTCCAGCACCACGCGGCGCGCGATTCCCGGCAGCACCCCGTCGCGCAACGGCGGGGTCAGCAGCCGGCCGTCCAGCACGGCGAACAGGTTGGCCCGCGCCGCTCCGGCGACCCGGCCGGCATTGTTCAGCAGGATCGCCTCCTCCGCGCCGTGCGCCGCCGCCGCCTGCATGGCGAGGACGTTGTCGAGATAGGCCAGGGATTTCATTTGCGAGAGCGGCGAGCCCTCGTTGCGGCGGATCTCGACGATCGCCGCCGCGCAAGTATCCGGCAGCGGCGCGTAGGGGACGGTCGCGATCATCAGGGTCGGCTTTACATCGGCCGGCGGCAGCAGGCCGCGCGGGCCGGTGCCGCGGGTTGCGGTGACGCGGATCGCGGCGTCGGCTTCAGTCAGCGCATTGGCTTCGAGCAGTTCCACCACGGCCTCGGCGATGCGGACGGCATCGAACAGCAGCGGAATGCCGAGCGCCTGCGCGGAGGATTCCAGCCGCACGAGATGGTCTTCCAGACGGAACGGCTTGCCACGATAGGCGCGCAAGGTCTCGAACAGCCCATCGGCCAAGGTGAAGCCGCGATCGGCGGGATCGATCCGTGCAAAATCTGGAGGCACGATCGCGCCGTTGAGATAGATCATCAGGCGCTCTTCTTGGCGGCGCGCTTGGTCCGGCCGGCCAGAGTCTGAATCAGCGCCTTGGCCTTGGTCAGGCTCTCCTGCCATTCTGCCTGCGGGTCACTGTCGGCGACGATGCCGCCGCCGACCTGGAAGGAGATCCGCTCGCCGTCGATCAGCAAGGTGCGGATCACGATGTTGGTGTCCATGGCGCCGCCCGCCGAGAGATAGCCGATCGCCCCGCAATAGGGCCCGCGCGCAGTCGGTTCCAGCTCGGCGATAATCTCCATCGCCCGGATCTTCGGCGCCCCGGTGACCGAGCCGCCGGGAAACGCCGCCTGCAACAGATCCACGGCGGTCTCGCTGTCGTCCAGCGCCGCCGTCACCACCGACACCAGGTGATGCACCGTCGCATAAGACTCCAGCCCGATCAGCACCGGGACCTGGACCGAGCCCAGCTTGGCCACGCGCCCGACGTCGTTGCGCAGCAGATCGACGATCATCAGGTTCTCGGCCCGATCCTTCTCGGAAGCCAGCAGCTCGCGGCCGAGCGCCGCGTCCTGTGCCGGGTTGGTGCCGCGCGGACGGGTGCCCTTGATCGGCCGGGTCTCGATGACTCCGCCCTCGACCTTCAGGAAGCGCTCCGGCGAGGAGGAGAGCAAGGCGGTCGCACCGAAATCGACGAAGGCGGCGAAGGTCGCCGGATTCTGCCGCCTGAGCTCGTCATAGAGCGCCAGTCTCATTCCGGGGCGGTCGAAGCCTTGCGGCAGGTCGGCCTGGAAACGCTGGGTGATGTTGGCCTGGTAGATGTCGCCGGCCTCGATGTAGTCGATGGTCCGGCGCACCGCGCGGCGATACTGGTCGGCGCTGAGGTCCGGCGTGGGCTCGATCTCCCAATCGGGCAGCCCGAAATGCGTCTGGCCGTCGAGCCGCGCCAACGCCCAGGCGGTCCGCGCCGCGGCATTCTCACCGGTGGCGAAGACAAAGGCGCGGTTCTCGCGGTGATCGACCGCGACCACCACGTCGTACCAGCCGAGTTCGAGATCGGGGAAACCGTGATCGCTGCGGGCATGCGGAGGCAGGGCCTCGACGTGATGGCGCAGGCCATAGCCGAACTGCCCGGCCAACCCGGTCTGGAACGGCGGAAGATCCGGAACCTGCTCGATCGGATACCGCGCCAGCAGATGCGCGATCGCCTCGAAGGGCGAGCCCGCGAAAGCCACGTCGTCGATGGTGGTCGTTTCCCCGCGGGTCACCAGCCGGTGCACCGGATCGGCGGCGATGAAGGAATAGCGGCCGAGACTCTCATGGCGGAGTGCGCTGTCCAGGAAGACCAGGCCCGGGCAATCCACAAAGCCGACCACCCAATCCATCAGATCGGTGGGAATACGCTCGGGCGGGATCTCGGTGACCGAAGGTCTATCCATGGGGGGACGCCGTGCCATGACCGGCAAGCTAGCACCGCCGGGCGGCGGGCTAAACCACGATCAGCGACCGGGAATTATCCGGAACCGCCGCTCAGGGATCAGGAAGACTGGGATCAGGAAGACTGGGATCAGGAAAACAGGTCGGAGGTGGCGATCAGCCAGACCAGGGCCAGGAGAACCAGGGCGTCGAAGATGGCGAAGGCGCGGATGCCGGCTTGAAGGGTCAAGCGGGGCATCGCCGGATTCTCAGGAATGGCTGGCCAGCGCCAGCAGGAAGAGGACGAAGCCGCCGAGGAAGGCCCGCGCCAGGAACGTGCTCAGCCCGGCAGGCATCTGCGGCATGGTCTGGGCGGCGGCACGAAGTCGGGACACGGCGGTCATCCTTCAATCGGTGGTCGGTACGCATCTGTCGCCGCACCGTGCCACCGGGTTCGCTGACCGGCTATGACCCGGATCACAAGACCCGGCGACTGGGTGTGCGATGCGCATCACTCTACGCGCCAATGTTTAAGCGCCGGTTTATGGCAGCGGAGCGATCCAATTGAGGCAAATGCAAGGTATCGCGGAAATCCGCGGCTTTCGCGCCGCTCCGTGGGAATACCGATCGGTCGATCGAGGATTCTTCGCGGGAGCGGGCGTCATCCGCTCGACGCCTCACGCGCCGCGAGCTTCTGGGAAAGATCCTTCACCAGCTCGGTCAGGAGCTGGATCTCCTTGCTGCGGAGCAGGTCGATCTTGTGATGCAGCAGCTCGATCTCGAGCTCGGCCTTCAGGTTGACGTCGTAGTCGCTCGCCTGGTCCTGGCGGTCGAGCATAGCCTGGCGGTTCTGGCTCATCAGGATGACCGGCGCGGTATAGGCCGCCTGGAAGGACAGCATCAGGTTCAACAAGATGAAGGGATAGGGATCCCAGGCTTGCACCCAGGCATAGACGTTGACCACGATCCACAGGGTCAGCAGCAGCGATTGCCCGATCACGAAGGGCCAGGAGCCGACCACCGCGGCAATCCAGTCGGCGACGCGGTCGCCGGTGCGAAGCGCCGGCGGCGCCGGCGGCTGGCGGTCAGTCCGCTCGCGGCGCAGCCGCTGCAGAAGGGCGCGGTCCTCTTCGGTCAGCGCGGTGATCTCGCCGATCAGGCTGTCGATGGAATGGGGGGTGTGGGGCTGCGCCATCAGGGTCCCAGGACATGGTTTAGGATGAGGTCGATCTCGCCGACGATCTTCAGCGCCTGCTTCAGGCGTTCCCGCGACAGGCCGAGAAGGCGCCGCACCTCGACTGCGGTGCCCGGTGGGCGACCGGCCGCGAGGTCGGCAATCTGCTGCGCCAGAATCAGCTCCAGGATCATCTCCTGGGCGTCGTCGATCCGGGCGAAGTCCTCGCGGCGGACAAAGCCCGGCGTGACGGCTGCACGCCAGCGTTCCGGCGTCGCGGTCGCCGTGACGCCGAGCCGCAAGGCCAGCACGCGACCGCCGGAGACGATCGGCAGCAAGCCGCCGCGCTTGAGATCGACCCGGCCGTCCTCCTCGCGGAAGCGGCCGAAGATGTTGAGCGCCGACCCGCGCCGCGCCGAAGTCCCGGCGAGCGCCCGGATGAAGCCGGGATCCTGCCCCATGCCAGTCGCGGTCTCGCGCAAGACGGCTGCCAAGGCGTGGTCGCCGGCCGCCGGCTGAAAGTCATAGAAGATGTCGGCATTGAGCAGAGCCTCCGGCGCCAGCCGCTCGATCCAGAGCGCAAGCTCGGCGCGCCAGCCGGCGAGGTTGTGCCGGAGATGGCGGTTCATCGCCATCACCTGGCCACGGCAGAACGGGATGCCCGCCTGGTCCAGGATCTCCGAGGCGCGCTTGCCGAGCTCGGCGAACCAGGGATGGTC
>JAYSFH010000021.1:0-17612 GCA_041913405.1 Dongia sp.
AGATTTCGGCGACCGACAGCTTTTTCGCGCCGCGCTTGGTGGCGACGGTCGCCTCCGCATCCAAGGCCAGCAGGCAGACCGCGATGTCGCCATAAGGCTGCTCGGTGAAGAGATTGCCGCCGATGGTCGCGAGGTTGCGCAAGGTCGGCGAGCCCACCGATTCGATCGCCGGATGCAGGAAAGCGAGACCGCGCTCCTCGCCGATCGCGGCCAAGGTGGTCGCAGCGCCGATCGTCACCTTCTCGCCCTTGATCGCAATCCGGTCGAGCTTGCATTGGCTGAGACTCACCAGCGATCCGAGGCCGGAGATTCCCGCTTGCACCTTCGGCATGACCAGCGTGCCGCCGCCGATCACCAAAGCATCGCGCGCCCGCGCCAGGCTGCTCACGGCCTCGGCGGTGGTGCGCGGAACATCGATTGCTCGCAGCAATGGTTCCTCCCCTGATTTCGACTTCTTATTGCAATCGATTATCGATAGTAGGAAACTGGAGTCAAGTGTTTGGGCGGGCGTATAAGTGGAAAGGTACACTGAGTGTGACGGGACTCGCTTGAGCCGGGTTCAACCGGTCGGTAGGTTCCCGCGGCCTGACGACGCCATTGCATGACGACGCCAGGGCGGAAGCGACTGCAACAGCAAGAATAAGTTCTCCCGCGGCACCAGCGAATGCGGGAGACGGCGATGGGGCAAAGTCCCGGGCCGACAGTGCCGCGGTGGAGGGGAGATAAAGAACGTGAATGAATCCAGCGTGAAGCGGCTGCCGCTTCGGCATCAGATCAAGGAAGCGATCATCGAGCGGATCGTGGCCGGCAAGCTCCGGTCCGGCGACCGCCTGGTCGAAATGAAGATCGCCGCCGAGTTCGGCACCAGCCAGGCGCCGGTGCGCGAGGCCTTGCGCGAGTTGGAGGCGATCGGCTTCCTCTCGGCGACCCCGCATCGCGGCGCCTTCGTGCGCGATTTCTGGCGCCAGGGCCTGAAGGAATTTTACGCCGTGCGCGGCGCGCTCGAGGAATCGGCGACCCGCCAGGCGATGCCGCTGCAGGCAGCGGATCTCGAGAAGCTCGAGGACGAGCTCGAGGCGATGCATGCGGCCGCCATGGCCCAGAATCTCGACGGCATCGCCAAGCACAGCGTCGCCTTCCACGAGGTGATCGTGAAGGCCGCGCATAACGAGCTGCTCTACACGGTCTGGAAGTCGCTCTGCATCGAGACCCGCACGACGGTGACCCTGATGGCCGCCGGCGACAGCCTGGTCGAGCTGGCCGACAGCCACCGCGAGATCATCGACTCGATCAGGAGCGGCGATGTCGAAGCCGCCTGTCGGGTCGCGCGCCAGCACCAGGACATCTTCGAGCACCTGCCGGTGCTGGAAGAAGCCGAAGCGCCGAGCGCCGCCGATCCGGAACAGCCGGCGGCTTAATTCGCATCGTCGTGCCCGAGCCTGCTGTTGTCCGGTTTGGATTGCGTGGGTTGCTCGATGTTCGACGCACAAAGACTCGTCATGCCAAGCTTTAGGCTTGGCATCCACGAGTTTCTATCGCTCAGCGCGGCGCGGCGGCGGTGAACTCGTGGATCCCAAGGCCAAGCCTTGGGATGACGAACGAGTGGGTGGCTGGCAATGGAATGCCGGCTATCGGGCTAAGGCTTACGCCACTTCGTCCCGTGGGTGAGGTGGTGGGCGAGCAATTGTCCCAGCCTTGCAGCGCCCAGCGGCGCCTTGTGGATGCGCTGCAGGATGTCCTGGTCCGGTAGACCATTCGCCTCGACGATCGCCGGGCCGTCCTCCAGCACCGCCACGTCCCAGCCGATCACGACGCGCTCGCCGAGTTTCACATGGGCTTCCGCGACCAGCGCCATCACCTCGCGCCAATAAGGCACGACGCGGCCTTCGATGCGGCCACCGGTGATGGGGTGTACGGCATGCCAGCGCGTGCTCGGCTTCAGCCCCATGTCGCTGGCCGCACCGAGCCGGCCGGTCGCCGGATCGACCGGCGCCGCGATGCCGCCGGCATGGAAGTTGTCCACCGCTGAATCGGCGCGGCTCGGCATCCGCAGGACCGCGCCGATCAGCTCCGGCCGCTCCTCTTCGTCGAGCGCCGTCACCACACGGAAGGTCGAGAGCGCGCCGAGGTTGATGTCGGCCAGATCGGGATGGTTGACCAGCCGGGGCTGCAGCAGCAACGCACCGACATGCGAATGGTCGGCGAGATGGGTCATCAGTGCGGCCTCATCGAACGCATGCCGCCCGCAATGCCACTGCCCGTTCTCATAGCGCCAGCATTGCGCGCCGCGTCCGCCCTTACCTTCGATCAGCTTCACGAAGAGATCGATCGGCGGCAGCGGGTTCGTTTCGCGCGCCTTCACCTTGCCCTTCTCGAACCGCGCCAGGACCGGCGCCGCGCGCAGGCCGGCGGCGATGCATTCGGCCGTGAAGGCCACCTTGTTGCGGAACGGGTTGCGGCGGCTGGGATCGAAATCGCGCGGCCGCAGCAGGAAGAACGCACCGCCCTTGGTCTCGGCGCGCAACAGATACTCGTCGGCCCGCCGGCGGTGGTCGTCGAGATAGAGCTCGAACATGTAGTAGGCCGAAGGCGGAATGAGATGGCGGCGGGCCAGCCGCAGCTGCTCGCCGAACTGCGCAAGACGGCTCTTGCCGGTCTCTCGGGCGACCCGCCCGCCGAGCTTCAGGCTGAGCCGCGCCGCTTCCAGCAGCGCCCAGGCCGGCCAGGTCGCCGCGGCCAGCCACAGGCCCAGCCGCTGGTGCCATTCCGCGCGGCGCCAGACCACCTGGCGATAGTTGTCCCGGATCACCGCGGCATAGGCGAGTTCCGGCCCGGCGGGCGCGCGGCGCTTCAGCGGTGGCGGGTAGAACCAGATCTGCACGCGGCTCGTCTCTTCGGCGGCTTGGCCCCAGGACTCCAACTCGGCCGGCCCCAGCTTGACAGGTCCCAACTTGACAGGTCAGGGGACAGGCACCGAATGTCTGCCAGCAATCCCGGCGCGACGCAATGTCGGGCGAGTGACAACGGGGGAAAGATCATGCAGCAGCGCGGCCTGTCGGATGTGAAGGCGGTCGCCTTCGACTGGGTGAACGAGAACCGCCGCGCGCTCTCCGACTGGAACCAGGTGATCTGGCATTTCGCCGAGCCGGCCTTGCGCGAATACAAATCCGCCGCCTGGTACGTGGACCGCCTCAGCCGCGAGGGCTTCAAGGTCGAGGCCGGCAGCGGCGGCATGCCGACCGCTTTCTCGGCCACGTTCGAGAACGGGGATGGCCCGGTCATCGCCGCCTATGCCGAATACGACGCGGTGCCCGGCAATTGCCAGGTCGCAGCCGCCCGCAAGGGGCCGCGGCCGGGCCTCTCCAAATACGCCGCGGGTCACACCGACCCGCATTCCGCCCTTGGCATTGCGGCGCTGGGCGGCGCGCTCGCGGCCAAGGCGGCGATGCAGCGCCACAACATCAAGGGCACGATCCGCTTCTTCGGCGAGCCGGCGGAGAAGCTCCGGCTTTCGAAGCCGGTCCATGCGGCCAAGGGCTATTACGACGGCATCGACGCCGCGATCAGCTTCCACCCGACCTATATGCTGCCGCTCTGCAACACGGTGCGCTGGGACACGCATTGCGGCGCCGCCTATGTCTGCATCTACAGCTTCGAATGTGTCGAGCCGGAATACTGGGGATCGGCCGATGCATCGAGTCCGATCCCGGCCTCGCATATCGCCGCGCGGGCGCCCGGCGCCAACGATGCGCTGTTCACGATGTTCGGGCTGACCAAGCAGCTGCAGGCCTCGATGCTGCCCTTCACCAACGGCTGGTCGATCTCGGAGGCGATCCTGACCGCGGGCCAGGCGACCGCCGACAATCTTCCTGCCCACGTGGCGCAGATCCAGTACATCTGGCGCGTGCCCGATCTCGGCATGGCCGAGCAGGTCCTGCGCGTGCTCGACAACAATGCCGAGGCCGCGGCAAAATCAGCGCATTGCACATGGCGGCGGATCTGGGTCAGCCGCTCGCGGCCCGGCCTCGCCAACCACGCGATGTCGAAGCTGGTCTACGAGAACCTGAAGGGCGCGGGCGCACCGCAGTGGGGCGACGAAGCCATCGCCTCGGCCCAGGCGATCCAGCGCGAGCTCGGGCTCGAGCCGATGGAGAAGCCCTATATCGAGGCGATCGAGCGGCTGATCGAGCCGGAGGAAGCCGAGCGCCTGCTCCGCCGCAACCTGCCGCCGAGCCAGGTGAATTCGACCTCGGACGACTACACCGAATATTGCTGGCATGCGCCGACCGCGCGCTTCTATGTCGGGCGGCCGATGCTCAAGGCCCCGCGCGGCTTCCATTACCCGGACTGGGTGCTGAACGCGCTCGGCGGCATCCCGGCCTGCATCGATCCGATGATAGAGACCGCGGCCAAGACTATCGCCGGTAGTATCAGCGACCTCCTGACCCGCCCCGATTTGCTGGCCGCCGCCAAGGCCGAGTGGACCCAGCGGACCGGCGGCGGGATCGGCGGCAGCAACTGGATAAGTCCCCAGCTTCCCAAGGACTTCCGTCCCCCGATCGACGCCCGCTGGCCGGAATATGTGACCACCAGCCGGGGCGAGGAATGGTGGATTCCAGCCGCCGCAGACGAGTAGAACGCACACGAATATCCGAGTATTCGAATCGAGACCCCCAGCTTTGACTTGAATCAACGCATCGGGCCGTCTCCCGGCCTATTAATTTTGCCCTTAAAGAGACCCAGCACGGATCTTGAGGGTGATGCACGCGACGTATCATAGCCATCCCAGCCTGGATGGATCGATCGAACAACCACCGACGGCAGAGGATCGGCGCCGCTTGCGCCGGCTGCCGCTGTTCGCCGGCGCCAGCGATGCGACCGTGCAGGACCTGCTGGCCCGCACGCCGATCAACGTCGTGCAGCGGCACCAGCTCGCGGTGCGCGAAGGCGCCGTCCCCAACAGCGTGATGGCCGTGCTGTCGGGCCGTCTGGCGCTGTCGACCCAGATCTCGGGCGAGCAGCCGGTCGTGATCGGCATCGTCGGCCGCGAGGAGATGGTGATGCCGGGCGCCGCCATCGTCGCTTCGCCCTATCCGCTTTCGGCCCGCGCGATCGAAGAGACGCGCATCGCCGTCGTGCCGCTGGCCGATCTCTGGGCCGCGACCGAGCGCGACCGCGGCTTCGCGATGGACCTCGCGCGTCTCGCCAGCGGCGAATGGCAGGGCCTGATCGCGATGCTGAAGGATTATCGCCTGCGTTCGGCGCCGCAGCGTTTCGCCGCCTATCTGGTGCGGCTCGCCAGAGAATCCGGCCGGGCGGAAAGCGGCGCGGTCGAGGTCGAGCTGGTCGATGACCGCAAGACACTCGCCAGTCTTCTGGGGATGACTCCGGAGAATCTCTCCCGCACCATCGCGCAGTTCCGCGAGCGCGGCGTGGTCGTCTCCGGGCGCCTGGTCAGCATCCTCGACATCGCCGCCCTGGCCGCCTTCGCCGGCGTTTAACGGATTGAAGTAGTCGGCATCGGCATGGGATGATTCCGCCCTGTCTCAGGGAGGAGTTCACACATGACCACGGCGGATTGGCGCCCGCAGAGCCTGGCGGCGCAGGCGCTCGGCTGGATTGATGCGAAGACCGGCGCGATCAGCCCGCCGATCCACATGTCCTCGACCTTCCTGCGCGATCCGGACAACCAGTATCGCACCGGCCATTCCTATATCCGCGACGACAACCCGTCCTTCGAGCAGGTCGAGGCTTTGCTGACCAGGCTCGAAGGCGGCGCTTCGGCGCTGGTCTTCGCCTCGGGCATGGCGGCGGTCACTTCGGTCTTTCTCGCGCATAAGCCGGGCGACCACGTGCTGGTGCCCGAGCATGTCTATTACGGCGTGCGCAAATGGCTGAACGGCTTCGCCAAGCCCTGGGGGCTGCTGGTCGATTATGTAGACATGAGCAACCTCGATGCGGTGAAGAAGGCGACACGGCCGGGCCAGACCAAGCTGATCTGGACCGAGACGCCGGCCAACCCGGTCTGGACCGTCACCGATCTCGCGGCGATCGCATCGATCGCCCACAATGCCGGCGCCAAGGTCGCGGTGGATTCGACCGTGGCGACGCCGGTCTTCACCAAGCCGCTCGCGTTCGGCGTCGATATCGTGATGCATTCGGCGACCAAGTTCCTAAATGGGCATTCCGATCTCTGCGCCGGCGCGCTGATCACGCGACAGGAAGACGAGATGTGGGAGCGGCTCTGGACCATCCGCACCCAGCTCGGCTCGGTGATCGGCTCGATGGAGGCCTGGCTGCTGTTGCGCGGCATGCGTTCGCTGTTTCCGCGGGTGCAATGGGCGGCGCGCTCGGCGGAGCAGCTGGCGGAGAAGCTGCTGGCGCATCCCTACGTCGATTCGGTGCTCTATCCGGGCCTCGCGAACTTCCCCGGCCACGACATCGCGCAACGGCAGATGACCGGCGGCTTCGGCGCCATGCTGTCGATCCGGGTCAAAGGCCGGGAAGCGGGCGCCATCAAGTCGGCGGCCAACGTCAACCTATGGAAGCGCGCGACTTCGCTCGGCGGCACCGAGAGCCTGATCGAGCACCGCGCCAGCATCGAAGGCGATCAATCGACCACGCCGAAGGATCTGCTGCGGCTTTCGGTGGGCCTGGAGGATCCGAACGATCTCTACGAGGACTTGAGCGCGGCGCTCGACGCCGGGCATCGGAACTAGACGGTGGCCAATCTCCTGATTCTCGGCGCCAGCCGCGGCCTCGGCGCGGCGCTGGTCGAAGGGCTGCCGCGCAAGGGCGATACGGTGTTCGGCCTCTCGCGCTCGGAACCCGTCTGGAACCGGCGCAAGGCGACGATCAAGCGCACTTGGATCGAAGCGGATCTCACCGAGCTCGGCGCGGTGCAGAATGCGCGGGTCATCATCGGCAAGACGCCGATCGATGCGTTGATCCATGTCGCCGGCATCTGGGACGAGTCGCGTTTCGAGGACATGCATGACGACGAGATCGCCGAGATTCTCGACGTCGACTTGCGCGCCTTCCTTGCCTTCACCCGCGGGCTCGCGCCGAATCTGCGGCGCGCCGATCACGCCAGAATCATCGCCATCGGCTCGACCACCGGCGTCGAGAACAGCGGCGACATGACCGCAGTCACCTATGCGGCGGCGAAGTTCGGACTGCGCGGTGCCTGTCAGGCTTTGCGCCAGTATTTCCGTAAGGATGGGATCGCCGTGACTTGTCTTTCGCCCGGCTCGATCGCCAGCGACGTGTCGCTCGGCGATGGCGCGGCGGCCGCGCTGAAGAAGCACCGCGGCAAGCGGATGCCGGTCGCCGACATCGTCGCCATGACCCGCTGCATCCTCGACCTCTCGCCGGCGGCTTGCGTGAAGGAGATCACCATGCCGGCCCTGAAGGATCAGGATATCTAGTATTTGGAAGACGTCATGGCCTGGCCCAGCGGACGAATGTCCGCATTCGCGGACGGGGCCGGCCATCTCTATCCCGTGCGAACTCGCGCGAGGCCCCCGGGTCAAGCCCGGGGGTTACGATGCGGAGAGGATCTATTCCGCCGCCTTCTTCAATCGCGGCCGATTGGCGATCGCCGTCTCATACAAACCAAGGATGCGCTGGCGCTCCTCGCCTTCGAGCGGGAGGCGCGGGGCGCGCACCCATTCGCTGCCCAAGCCCACCACCTGCTGGCCGATCTTGATGTACTGGACCAGCTTCATATGCGTGTCGAGGTGCAGCGTCGGCGTGAACCAGCGGTAGATCGCGCGGGCTTCGTCGAAGCGGCCGGCCATCGCCGCGTCCCAGAGTGCGATCGATTCTGCCGGGAAGACATCGGTCAGGCCGGAGACCCAGCCGTCGATGCCGAGCGCCACGCTTTCCAGCAGCAGGTCATCGACGCCGCAGAAGAGGGTGTAGCGGTCGCCGAGTTCGTTGTGCAGATCGGTGATGCGGCGCGGGTCGTCGGAGGATTCCTTGATCGCGACGATGTTCTTCTCCGAAGCGAGCTCGATGAAGCCCTGCGGCTTCACATCGACGCCGTAAACCAGCGGGTTGTTGTAGATCATGATCGGCAGGCCGGTCGAACGCGCGACGGTGCGGAAATGCTGGACCGCCTCTCGCGCGTCGGCCTTGTAGACCATGCCGGGCAGGACCATCAGGCCGTCGATGCCGATCTTCTCGGCGTCCTTGGCATATTGGCAGCCGAGCGCGGTCGTGTATTCCGAGACGCCGGAGACGATCGGCACCCGGCCCTTCACCACTTCTTTCGCGGCGGCGAGGACCTGGCGCTTCTCCTCGGGCAGCAGCGAGCAGTTCTCGCCGCAGGTGCCGAGCATGATGAGGCCATGCACCCCCGCCTTCAGCAGGGCGTCGATCTCCTTCTGGGTCGCCGCCAGATCCAGGGCGCCGTCCTTGGAGAACTGGGTGGTGACGGCCGGGAAGATCCCGGACCAGAACGGCTTGCGGCTCATGGACGATCACTCCTTGCGGGTTGGGTCATTTAGGATATTGTATACAATCTACAGTGCAACTGTCAAGCTCTAAGAAGCCCGGACAAGCCGGCTCACCCGAGTCACGTCGAGCGTGGTATCGTTCCAAGCATGAATCGCCCGATCGAGCGCCGCACCGTTGCCGCCGAAGCCGCCGAGATCCTGCGGCAGCGCATCCTGTCGGGCGAGATCCGCGCCGGCCAGCCGATCCGACAGGAGCAGATCGCCCAGGAGCTCGGCGTCAGCCGGATCCCGCTGCGGGAAGCGCTGAAGCAGCTCGAGGCCGAAGGCTTCGTCACCATCGCGCCGCATAAGGGCGCCGTCGTCTCCACACTCTCCGCCGAGGAAGCCGAGGAGCTCTTCGCGCTGCGCGCCCAGCTCGAGGGCTGGCTGCTCAAGGAGGCAATTCCCCGGATGCGGGAAGCTGACTTCGCGCATCTCGATGCGATCATCGACGAGTCCCGGGCGCCGGACAACCTGGCCCGTTGGGGCGAGTTGAACTGGCAGTTCCACGAGGCGCTGTATCGGCCGGCCGGCCGGCCGCTGTCGCTGCGCTTCCTGAAGCGGGTTCATGACAACCTGGATCGATATTTGCGATTGCAGATCGCCATCACACGAGATTGGGACCGGGCCTACAAGGATCACCAGGACCTGGTCGCGTTGTCGCGCGAACGGAATATCGAAGCGGCGGTCGCGTTGCTGGAGAATCACATTCTCGGCACCGCGAAGGCGCTGTCGAGCACGCTCGCCAAGAGATCCGCATGAACCGGATGCGCCGCCGGCCATAGCTCACACGGTAAGCCCCAATCCGAAGCCCATTGGGCGCTTTACCGGGCGGCGGCAACAGATTACCTACAAGGCGCGTGGGCTGGGTCGTGAACGGCATTGGGGAGTCTGACCGGAGTCGCATGAGTAGCGCCATCACATTGGACCGTCGCACGGCGGCGATCTTCTATTCCGATGTGGTCGGGTATAGCCGCCTCATGGGCGCGGACGAGATCGGTACCATCTCGGCCTTGCGAACCACCCTGGGAACCATTGCCTTGCCGGCGATCCGCGACGCCAACGGCCGCCTGGTGCAGGTGGCCGGCGATGCGATCCTGGCGGAGTTCCCCGGCGCGCCCGCCGCGGTCGATTGCGCGGTGACGATCCAGCGCCGTCTGGCCGAGCGCAACATCGGCATCGACCCGGAACGGCGGATCGAATTTCGGATCGGCGTCAACTACGGCGAGATCATCGGCGAGGAAGACCGGATCTTCGGCGACACGGTCAACATCGCGGCGCGACTCGAAGGCATCGCCGAGCCGGGCGGCCTCGCGATCTCGCGCCGGGTTCTGGAGACCATCACCGATCGCAAGGACCTGGTGTTCGAGAGCCTGGGGGAGCGGCGGCTGAAGAACATCTCCCATCCGGTCGAAGTGTTCCGGCTGGCGAGCGGCCGGCCGACCCGGCCGCTGGAGCCTGCGACCCTCACCTTGCCGCAGCGTCCGTCGATCGCGATCCTGCCCTTCGACAACCGCACCGGCGATCCTGAGCAGCAGTATTTCGCCGAAGGCCTGGCGGAAAGCATCATCGTCGACCTGGCGCGGTTCCGCGCCCTGTTCGTGATCGCGCGCAATGCCAGCTTCGCCTATCGCAGCGCCGACGCGGACCTGACCGAGGTCGGCCGCAAGCTCGGCGTGCGCTATGTGCTGACGGGCAGCCTCTGGGGCAGCGGGGAGAAGCTCCGGCTCAACCTGCAGCTCTCCGACGCGGAATCCGGCGGCATGCTCTGGACCAGCCGGCGCGAGTTCGACAAGGCCGACCTCTTCCGCACCCAGGACGAGATCACCCGCGAGATCGTCTCCGCCCTGCCCGGCCGGATCGAGGCGCATTGGCTGGAGGGCAGCCGCCGCAAGCGGGCGGAGAACTTCGTCGCCTATGACTACGTGCTGAAGGCCTGGGATCTCCTCTACGAGCATGGCGGCGACCAGCACACCGCAATCCGGAGCCTGGTGCAGCAGGCGATCTTCCTGCAGCCGGGCTATGCCCAGGCCCAGGCGATGCTGGCCTATTCCTGGATGCTGACCTGGTTCCGCAACCAGGATCCCTCCGCATTGGATGCCGCGGAGCGCGAGGCCAAGCGCGCGCTGCTCTTGGATGCGACCGACGGCTGGTGCCAGTTCGTCGCCGGCTATGTGGCGCTCTATCGCCATCGCTTCGACGAGGCGGAGGAGCACTACAACCGCGCGCTGGAGCTCAACCCGAACGACGCCCAGCTCTATTCCGAGATGGGCGCGTTCAAGAAATATCTCGGCGAGACCGAGGAGGCGATCGACTACCTCAGGCAGGCGCTGCGCCTCAACCCGACGCGCAATGCCTGGATCTGGCACGAGCTGGGCCTGGCGCAGATCACCGCACGGCGGCCCGCCGAAGCGCTGGAGGCATTCCAGAAGGTCCAGCCGCCGCTGCCCTTCGACGACATCTATGTCGCGATCTGCCTTGCCAAGCTCGACCGGGTGTCGGAAGCGAAGGCGCTGGCGCGGCGCGTGCTGATGGCGCGGCCCGGCATCAATGTCCGCGGTTGGGCGACCCGCGAACCCTATTACGAGAAGGCCGATCTCCAGGACTTCCTAGACGGCATGCGCATCGCCGGATTCCCCGAGGAATAAAGCCTAAATTCATCGTCACGAAACCGCCGTTTTGCTCCTGACACTACCCTGTCAGGAGAGGGCGCGTATATTCTCCTGCCATGAATGGAGAGGTGTCCCATGAGCAGCAAAACCTGGACCGGATTTCAGCAACAGCCGGCGCGGCGTTCGGCGATCGATGGCGTGATGGCGGTGTTGCTGCGCGGCGTGGCCGAAGTTTTCCGGCGGTCGCGGCAGCGTCGCGATCTGGCCGCGCTCTCCGATCACAATCTGCGCGACATCGGCCTCAGTCGCAGCGACGTCGAAGCCGAGATCGGCAAGCCGTTCTGGCGGGCGTGAGTGGTCAGCTCGGGCTGAGCTGGCGCGCGAGATAGTCGTTGAGAGTCTTGCCGCGCTCCGGCTTGAACTTGTCCTCGGAGAGCACGAGCGCCTGCATTCTGTCCAAACGGAAGGCGCGGAAGTCCTGCCGGAGCTCGCACCAGGCGGCGAGAATCCAGATCGGTCCATAGAAAGCGAGGCCGAGCGGCCAGACCTGCCGCTCGGTCTCGGTCTCGCGTCCGTCCTTGTAGCGGAACTTCACTTTCAGCCGCTGGCGGAGCGCGCGGCGCAATTCCTGGGAATCGACGTTGAGCTTCTCCGCGAAGTGGCGGGTGGGTGCGATCAGCGCGGTCTCGGCCAGGCTGCGGCGCAGATGTTCCGGCAGCACCGCCTCGATCTTGGCCAGGGCCTGGCCGGCGGATTCGGCGAGCCCCTTATCGGTCCAGGACTCGACGATGCGCGCGCCCAAGACCAGCGCCTCGATCTCCTGCGAATCGAACATCAGCGGCGGCAGGTCGTAGCCGCCGCGCAACGCGTAGCCGAGGCCCGGCGCGCCCTCGACCGGCACGCCGCTCGCCATCAGCTCGGCGATGTCTCGGTAGATGGTGCGCTCGGAGACCTCCAGCTTCTCGGCAAGCTCGCTGGCGCGGACCAGGCGCTTCCGCCGCAGGTGCTGGATGATGTCGAACAGACGCTGGGCGCGGCGCATTTCATTCCCCTCCGCCTCACTTCGCTCCACTTCCGGGGCGGGAGCGCAGCCTAGTCTCCTGACATTCTCCCGTCACCAGCGAAGCGGAGACGGTCTGATCTGCCGTCCGCCGTCTCTCCCGCGTCATCGGTCTGTGCTAATAGGCGCACTAGGCTTGCCGACGGTGCTTTGCCTAGACTGGCGGAAATTGCGGAGCAACGACGGCGGGATATGGGTCAGCGACGGCGATATTTCCAACGGATCTGGCGGCTGATCAAGCTGCGGCTGCTGGTGCCGCTGATGCGCAGCCAGCACCCGCCGGAATACACCGCCTGGGGCACCGCGGTCGGCCTCGCCTGGGCCTTCACGCCGACGCCCGGCATCCAGATGCTGGTGGTGCTGGCGACCTGGCTGATCGGACGGGCCTTCCATTGGCATTTCAGCCTGGTGCTCGCCGCCGCCTGGACCTGGGTCAGCAACATCTTCACCGGACCGCCGGTGCTCTATCTCTCCTATGTCACCGGCCAGGTGCTGCTCGGGCGCTGGGACAACATCACCGGCTATGAGAGCTTCATCTGGCTCTGGGAAAGCGCCTTCTCGACCGACCAGCCGATCTCCGTGCAGGTGATGACCGCGCTCAAGATGGCGATCCGCGACTGGGGCCTCGCGATCTGGATCGGCTGCCTGCCGTGGTGCGCGCTGCTGGGCCTGCTCGGCTACCATTGGAGCCGGCGTTTCGTCGTCGCCCACCGCCGACGCAAGGCCCGCCGCCTGGCGCGGCGTCTCGCACAGGAAGAGTGAGCGGGATCGATGCCGCGTAAACGAACGGGGTTCTGGGGCCGGCTGGCGCGGCTGGTGAAGTTCCGCCTGGTGGTGCCGTTGATGCGCAGCCGGCACACGGCGGAATATTCGGCGCGCGGCACCGCGGTCGGCCTCGCCTGGGCCTTCACGCCCACGGTCGGCATCCAGATGCCGCTGGTGCTGGTCACCTGGCTGGTCGCGCGCCGGCTGTTTCGCTGGGATTTCAGCCTGATCCTGGGCCTGGCCTGGACCTGGACCACCAACGTCTTCACCGCGCTGCCGATCTACTACCTGTTCTACGTCACCGGCCGTGCCATGCTGGGACGCTGGGACGAAGTTTCCGGCTATGCGCGGTTCCTCGATCTCTGGCACGGCTTCTTCCGCGCGGACCAGACCCTGGAGCAGCAGGTCGCCACCATGTTCGACGTCCTGGTCAAGGACTGGGGGATCGCCATGTGGGTCGGCTGCCTGCCCTGGTCGGCCCTGGTCGCCTTCCTGGGCCATCGCTGGAGCCTGAAATTCATCCATGCCTATCGGCATGCGCGCGAGAATCGGCGCCACAGACGCCACGAGAGGCGGCACCCGAATTGAGGCCCGGTCGCGGAGGGCCAGCGCCGGCTTGATCCCGGCCCGCCTATCTCCTAGCTTCGCGGCGACTCTCCGAGGGGGATATCTTGGCCAAAGCTGCTGCGACCGAGTTCGATACCTTCATCAAGCGGCATCCGCGGACCGTGCATGTCGATGCCTTCCTGCATGATCTGAACGGCAACCTGCGCGGCAAGCGGCTGCCGGTCGCAGAGGCGGCCAAGCTCTGGAAGTCCGGGCTGGAGATGCCGCGCTGCATGCTGTTCCTCGACCCGACCGGCGACGACCTCAATCCCGGCGAACGCTCGACCGGCCTCGGCGATCCCGACGGCGCGGCGCGGCCGATTCCGGGCCTGCTCGCCAACGTCCCCTGGGCCGACGAGCCGACGGCGCAGATCCTGCTGCAGATGACCGATCCACTGGGGGATTCCAACCATGGGCATCCCTCGCGCTACTGTGCGCGCGCGGCGCTTGCCGACACGCTGGCCCATTTCAAGCGGCTGAAGCTCACGCCGGTGGTGGCGGTCGAGCTCGAGTTCTACCTGTTCGACCGCGACCGCAGCACCGAAGGCCTGCCGGTCGCGGTGAAGAATCCGCTGACCGGGCGGCCCGAGACCTCGAAACAGCCCTACAGCATCGATGACCTCGATGCTTACGGCGCCTTCATCCGCCGCGTCGCGGCTTACGCGCGGGAACAGAACATCCCCGCCTCCGCCGCGATCACCGAATATTCGCCGGGCCAGTTCGAGATCAACCTGAAGCACGAGGCCGACGCGGTCGCGGCCTGCGACCATGCGGTGCTGCTGAAGCGCGCGATCAAGGCGGCGGCGCGGGCCTTCGGCCATCACGCCAGCTTCATGGCCAAGCCCTTCCTCGACCAGGCCGGCAGCGGCATGCATATCCATGTCAGCTTGGTCGACGCCAAGGGGAAGAACGTCTTTGGCGAAGGCGGTAACAGTGGCGAGACGCTGCTCCGCCAGGCGATCGCTGGATTGCAGGCGGCAATGCCGGAATCGATGGCGATCTTCGGCGGCAATCTCAACGGCTTCCGCCGCTATCAGCCGGGCCACAACGTGCCGATCACGCCGGCCTGGGGCCACAACAACCGCTCGGTCGCCTTCCGCATTCCGGCGGGCGGTGGTGCGGCGCGGCGGATCGAGCACCGGGTCGCCGGCGCCGATGCCAATCCCTACTTGGTGATGGCCGCGGTGCTGGCCGGCATGCTGCACGGGATCGAGAAGCGGCTCTCGCCCACGGCCGAGACCAAGGGCGACGCCGGCGACGACGCCGATCCCAACGTGCCGTTCGAGTTCACCACCGCGCTCGATCGTTTCGCCCAGGCGAAGATCCTGCCGCGCTTCATCGCCCCGGACATGCTGGACCTGATGCGCGACCAGCGGCGGCTGGAGATGCAGAAGTTCATGGGCACGATCTCGCGCCAGGAATACGACTGGTATCTCTGATTATCGGCGCACAGCGGCCGCCCCACCAACCCCGCTGCGCGCCGATAGTTGAAGCTCAGAAAAACCGCCAGAGCAGATAGACGTGGCTGACCGCGATGCTGATCAACATCAGCGGCAGCGCCAGCTTCACGAACTCCAGGAAGCGGAACGGCACGCCGGCGCGTTCGCCGATTCCCGCCACCGTCAGATTGGCGGAGGCGCCTATCAGCGTGCCGTTGCCGCCAAAGCAGGCGCCAAGCGAGAGCGCCCACCACAGCGGCAGGATCGCCTGGTCGCCGCCGAGCTCCGGCCCCATCGACTTGATCACCGGGATCATGGTGGCGACGAAGGGAATGTTGTCGATGATTGCCGAGAGCAGCGCCGAGGCCCAGAGAATGGCGATGGTGAGCGATTTCAAGTCGCCGCCGGTGGCGGCGACCATCTCGTCGGCGAGGAGCCGGAGCAGCCCCGCATGGTCGACGCCGGCCACCACGATGAACAGGCCGACGAAGAAGAAAATGGTGATCCACTCGACCTCGTTGAAGCTCTCGATCAGCCGCTCATGCTGGTGCTCGGCCGAGCGGCCGAGATTGTCGAGCAGCAGCAGGATCGCCGCGCCGAACAGCGCGATGGCGCCGGCTTCCATGTGGATGAAGCGGGCCGACGCGAAGGCGATGACGACCGCGACGATCACGGCGACCGACTGCTTCATCAGCCGGGGATCGGTGATCGCCGCCTTGTGGTCCAGCGCCATGACCCGAGCCCTTGCATCATCGGTCGCGCTGAGCTTGCGGCCCCAGATGAGGTGCATGGCAAGGACATGCAGCGCCAGCACCACCAGCACGACCGGAGTCAGTTCCAGGACGAAGTCCATGAAGGTGAGATGCGCGGCGGAGCCGATGATGATGTTGGGCGGATCGCCGATCAGGGTCGCGGTGCCGCCGATGTTGGAAGCGAAGATCTCGCTGAACAGGAAGGGATAGGGCTTCACCTTCAGCTCGCGGCAGATCACCAGGGTGACCGGCGCCACCAGCAGCACCGTGGTGACATTGTCGAGGAAGGCGGAGAACACCGCCGTCACGATCGCCAGCAGGGCGAGGACGCCGGCCGGGCTGGCCCTGGTCGCCTGGGCCGCGACGATGGCGACATATTGGAACACGCCGCAGCGGCGGGTGATCGCCACGATCAGCATCATGCCGGTCAGCAGCGCCAGGGTGTTGAAGTCGATGCCTTCGACCGCCTGTTCCTGGGTGAGGAGCCCGAGCGAGATCATCAGCCCGGCGCCGAGCAAGGCCACGATCGCACGGTTTAGCTTCTCGCTCATGATCGCGGCATAGGTCGCGATCAGCAGCGCGGTCGAGGTCCAAAGCGGATCGAGCCCGAAAAGAACGTGTTCCTGCAAGCTTCACTTCCCCATCGGCAACGAGATTCCTCGCCACTCCTTGTCGTCATGGTCCGCGCAGGCGGACCATCCACGAGTTTCTTTCCATGCGACGGATACAAACTCGTGGATCCTCCGCCTTCGCGGAGGATGACGAGTGAACTAGATCCACCATTGATTCAGGGGAACACAGATAGACGTAAGAACGCAAGAAAGTGCGTCAGGCCGCCCCGAACGGCGCGAGGTTGCCGAGGAACTGCTCGGTCGCGGCTTTCCAGGAGAATTGCTCGGCCAGCGCCCGGCAACGCGCCGCCGGCAGAGCCAGCGCCTGCTTCACCGCGGCGGCGAGATCCTGGCTCAGCGCACCGGCACCGCTGCCCTCCAGGATGTCGCGCGGGCCCGGCACCGGATAAGCGGCGACGGGAAGGCCGCTCGCCAGCGCCTCCAGGATCACCAAGCCGAAGGTGTCGGTGAGGCTGGGGAAGACGAAGACGTCGGCGGCGGCGTAGTGCCGCGCCAAGTCCTCGCCGACCTTCTTGCCGAGGAAAAGCGCCTTGGGGAATTTGCGCTTCAGCGCGGCGAGCTGCGGGCCGTCGCCGATCACCACCTGGCTGCCGGGGAGATCCAGCGAGAGGAAGGCCTCGATGTTCTTCTCGATCGCCACCCGCCCCACGAAGAGATGGATCGGGCGCGGCAGGTCGAGCAGCGCCTTGTCCTGCGGCCGGAACAGGCTGGTATCGACCCCGCGCGACCAGCGCCGGATGTTGCCGAAGCCGCGCGCGATGAGATCGGATTCTATCGACTGGGTCGCCACCATGATGCTGCGCGCCCGGCCGTGGAAACGCCGCAGCCAGGCATAGGAGAGGCCGACCGGCACGGCGAAACGCGCCTCGACATATTCCGGGAAGCGGGTGTGATAGGCGGTGGTGAAAGGCAGGCCCTTGGCAAGGCAGTAACCACGCGCCGCATGGCCGAGCGGACCCTCGGTCGCGATGTGGATCGCATTCGGCCGGAAAGCCTCGATGGTGCGGGCGATCTTGCGGCCCGGCAGCAAGGCCAGCTTGATCTCCGGATAGGTCGGGCAGGGAAAGCCGTTGAACAGGTCGGGCGAGATCACTTCGACCGCGTGACCCATGGCGCTGAGCTCGTCCCGGGTACGCATCAAGGTGCGCACCACGCCGTTGGTCTGCGGCGCCCAGGCATCGGTGACGAGAGCGAGCTTCATGCCGCGACGTGATGCTCCAGATCGTCGACGACGGTCGGCGCCAGCAT
>JAYSFH010000022.1:0-12450 GCA_041913405.1 Dongia sp.
AGATCAGCTTGTTGTCCTTCACCCGCACCAGCACCGAACGGCCGGTCTGGGTGGTCTCGCCGGGCTGGGCGAGGCGCCCGTAGAGCTCCTGGGCGACCTGCTTCACGCCGACCACCCGGCCGACTTCCGCGCTGCCGGCGCCTTCGGACTGGGCCAGGATCGGCACCACGAAGCGCAGCGAGGGCACGTTCCTGTCGTTGAGGTAGAGGTCGCTGACCGCCTTCTGCCCCGGCGCAGCGCCCAAGGCGAAGCTCCTGAGATCGCCGTCGAAGGCGGGGGCGTTGGGCGAGGCCGCGAGCACGGTGCCCTTGGCGTCGACGATCAGGATGCCGCCCAGCGCCGGCTGCGTCTCGTTGACGTCGACATTGGTCGCGGTGTTCACCGTGAAGCCCGCGCGATCCGCGGTGACGGTGATGATGTTCCGCAGATACTCCTTCAGCCCTTCGACCTGGTCCTGCTGGGTCGGATCAGCCGAGATCTCGGCGATCTGCTGCAGATAGACCTGCACCGCCTGGTTTCCGGCGACGCCCTGCAGGTCGGAGAACTGCTCGTCGAACCAGCGGTTGATGTCGGCCGCGCGGCTGTCGGCGACGATCCCCATCCGGGTCTGCCATTCGGTCTTGGCCTGGTCGCGCTCGCCGTCGACGAACATCCTGACCAGAAACAGGCCGATGATGGCAATCAGGACCAGAATCGCGAACGGGAACCAGATCCGCCAGTCGATCCGCGGCTTCGCGGATTCTTCGACGATCGTGAACCGTGGCTCCGGCGCAGGCGTGGTGTCGGTGGGCAAGGCCCTCTCCCTTGGTGATCGGCGCGTTTTGACAGCAGATGCGGTGGCGGGGCGACGTTGCTCGGGATGGCCGAACCACCGCCCCCGCAGCGGCCCGGTTAACCATGTCTGAAAGAAGCCCGAACCCTAGCACAAAGCACGGCCCGCCAAAAGCGAACCCCAAGGCCATCCTGGGCGGAGGGCGAAGCCGCTCACACATTTGTCTGCGCTAGGTCCTCGACGGGGGCGGCCCGCTGCGCTTAACATTCCGCCGGAATCAGGGCCGGTCCCAGAGAAAGCCAGGGCGAGCAAGCCAGGGCGAGCAAGCCGGGGCGACGGCGGCCATATGCATAGGGGTAGCCATCACCATGTCCGGCCCGACCGGAAGCTGTCGAGGGAGTCGGCCACGGCTGCTGACGGGCGTGCTGCTTGCCGCGCTGGCGATGCTGCTCGCCGGGCCGGCCGAGGCGCGCACCTATCCCAACATCTTCGGCTCGAAGGAGATTGCCTCGAAGAACTGGACGGTGAAGACCAGCGCCATCGCCAATTGGGTGGCGATGCTGCAGCGCTGGTCCGACGGCGCGCCCTGCGAGAGTCCGACCTGCAGCTCCAAGGGCTGGGAGGCGCTGGTCGCCAAGGTGAAGGCGGCGGGCGACCCGATGGCACAGATCAAGACTGCCAACAATTTGATGAACGATCCGGCGCAGCACCCTTACATCGAAGACATCAACAACTGGGGCAAGACCGAGTATTGGGCGACCGCCTTCCAGTTCCTGAAGAAGAGCGGCGACTGCGAGGATTTCTCGATCGCGAAATACATGCTGCTGAAGGCGGCCGGCATGCCGGTCGACGACATGCGCATCGTCGCGGTCCGGATCCGCAGCCTGGGCGGCATCGGCCACGCGGTGCTGGTGGTCTATCAGGGCGACAAGGCACTGGTGCTGGACAACCGGGTGGCACCGGTGATGGACGAGAAGCTGGTCAGGAAGGAGTTCCAGCCGGCGCTCTCGGTCAACGAGAATTCCTGGTGGGTGCATTTGCCCGGAAAGTGAGTCCCTGCATGCCGCTCAACCGTTGCTTCGCCGTCATGCTGGCCGCTGCGCTGCTCGTCTTCAGCGGCGCCGCCGAGGCCAAGACCTATCCGCCGCTGTTCGGGACCAAGGAGATCGGCTCCAACAACTGGAACTTCAAGAAGGGCGTGGTCCCCGACTGGCGGCAGATGCTCGGGCGCTGGAAGAACGGCAGCCCCTGCGAGACCAATATCTGCACCTCCAAGTCCTGGGCCTCGCTGGTCGCGGAGGTGAAGGGCGCCGGTGACGCGATGGCGCAGATCAAGGCCGCCAATTCGCTGATGAACGCGAAGCCCTACATCGAGGACCAGCCGAACTGGGGCAAGTCCGAGTTCTGGGCGACCAGCTACGAGTTCCTGAAGAAGAGCGGCGACTGCGAGGATTACTCGATCACCAAATACATGCTGCTGAAGGAGGCCGGGATCCCGGTCGAGAACATGCGGATCTTCTCGGTCCGCATCCGCAGCCTCGGCGGCATCGGCCACGCGATCCTGATCGTCTACCAGGGCAACAAGGCCTGGGTGCTCGACAACCGCACCAAGTCCGTGCTCGATGCCAGCCTGATCAAGCTCGAGTTCCAGCCGGTGATGTCGCTGAACGAGAACCAGTGGTGGTATCACCTGCCGAGCAAGTGATCGGCTCTCAGAAGCCGTCATGCCCGGACTTGATCCGGGCATCTCGCGCAGACGGCACCAGATCCGCGGGTCACGCCCGCGGATGACGGTTTAAAACCTCACGCCTTCGGTGCGTACTTCGCGAGAATCCGCTGCAGCGTGCGGCGATGCATGCGCAAGCGCCGGGCGGTTTCCGAGACGTTGCGGTCGCATTGCTCGTAGACCCGCTGGATATGCTCCCAGCGCACGCGGTCGGCGGTCATCGGCTGTTCCGGCGGCGGCGGGAGCGCGTCCTTGCGGTCGAGCAGCGCGGCTTCGACCTGGTCGGCGTCGGCGGGCTTCGGCAGGTAGTCGATGGCGCCGGCCTTGATCGCGACCACGGCGGTCGCGATGTTGCCGTAGCCGGTCAACATGACGATGCGGCAATCCTCGCGCGCCTTGCGGATCTGCGGCACCACGTCGAGGCCGCTGCCGTCGGTGAGGCGCAGATCGACCACCGCATAGCGCGGCGGCTCGGCCCGGGCGGCGGCGATCGCCGCCTCGCAGCTCTCGGCCTGGGTCACCTGGAAGCCGCGCTTCTCCATCGCCTGGGCCAGGCGCTGGCGATAGGGCGCGTCGTCATCGACGATCAGCAGCGTCTTCTCCGCTGCGTTCGACGCGATATCAGTCATGTTCGGATGCTCCTTCGAATGCGCTGCGGGGCCAGGTCGCGATCACCTCGGCGCCGCCATAGGAATTGTTGTCGAAACTCACCGCGCCGCCCGACCGCTCGATCAGTTGCTGGGCGATGAAGATGCCGAGCCCCATATGGTCGCCCTTCCGCTCCGCCGTCTTCTTCATGTCGGTGCCGGAGGAGAGATAGGGATCGCCGAGCCGGTCCAGCAGCTCCCTGGGAAAGCCCTTGCCGTCGTCGTTGATGGTAATGCTGATCTCGGCCGCGTTCCATGCGATCGTGACCTTGACCTCTTCGCGCGCGAACTCGATCGCGTTCTGAAGCAGGTTGCCGAGGCCGTGGATCAGCTCCGGCCGGCGCGGCAGCTCCGGCGTCACCGGATCGGCGGGATCGGCCCGTTCCTCGATCCGGAGCGCAACCTCCGGGCGGCGATGGCCCTCCGCCGCAAGCTCGATCAACAGCGGCGCCGGCATGGCGTTGAAATGATCCGGCTGCTCCTCCGGTCGGCGCGAGAGCTCGGCCAGGATTTCGCGGCAGCGGGCGCTCTGGCTCACCAGCAGGTCGATATCGGCGCGGATCGGATCATCCGCCTCGATCTCGCGCTGCAATTCGCGCGAGACCAGCGAGATGGTGCCCAAGGGGCTGCCGAGCTCGTGCGCCGCCGCGGCCGCCAGCGCGCCCAGCGAGGAGAGGCTCTGCTCGCGGTCGAGCGCCGCCTGCGCCGCCGAGAGCGCATCGGAGAGCCGGCGGGTTTCCTGCGCCACGCGATAGACATAAGAGGTGATGAAGATGACCGCGAGGCCGAGCGAGATGGTGAAGCCCCAGATGAAATTGGGTGCCAGCTCGTAGCCGCCCTCGCCCCAGGGCAGGGGCTGGTGATAGAGCGCCAGCATGTTGATGCAGGTGATGGCGAGCGCCGCGAGGCCGAGCGTGCTGCGATAGCTCAAGGTGGTGGCCGAGACCGTCACCGGCGCCAGGATCAGGATGGCGAAGGGGTTGTTCAGGCCCCCGGTCAGGAACAGCAGCACCGAGAGCTGCACCATGTCGAAGGCGAAATAGAGCGCCGATTCGCGATCGGTCAGGCGATGCGAGGCGCTGCGCCGCATCTGCGCGCCGGCGGTGACGGCGGCCAGGGCCGCGACCGTCGCCAGCGACCAGAGCAGCGGCAGCGGATAGCCCATGCCGAAATGCACGAACAGCAGGGTCGCGAGCTGCCCGGCCACGGCGATCCAGCGGATGAAAACGATGGTGCGCAGGCGGATCCGGCCGCGCTGCTTCGGCAGCCGTTTCGGCCGCACCGTGTTCCGTTCAGGGTTACCGAGCGCGGCATCCATGGGCCCGAATAGAGCCCCTGGACCCCGGTTTTGCAAGCCTTCGGCCGATCGGCTAAGAAAGTGCGGCAAGGTGGTACATTGGTTGAACATCCCATTCTTCCTGCACAGGATATCCCGACCGAATCGGCGTCCGCTCTGATCTCGGTCAAAGATCTGGCCAAGCATTTCCGCGAAGTGGCGGCCGTCGATGGCATCGACTTCGAGGTTCGGCGGGGCGAAACCGTGGCCCTGCTGGGCGGCAACGGCGCCGGCAAGACCACCACGATCTCGATGCTGCTGGGCTTGCTGAAGCCCACGCGCGGGGTGATCCAGCTGTTCGGCCTCGATCTCGCGCGGCATCGGCATCGGGTGCTGGGGCGGATGAACTTCTCCTCGCCCTATGTCGACCTCCCGCATCGCCTGACCCTCAGGCACAACCTCATGGTCTTCACCAAGCTCTACGGCCTCAAGGATGCGAAGGGGCGGATCGCCGAGCTGGCGAAGGCGCTGGAGCTCGATTCCCTGCTCGATCGCCGGGTCGGCTCGCTGTCCGCCGGCCAGAAGACCCGCGGCGCGCTGGCCAAGGCGCTGATCAACCGGCCCGAGCTGCTGCTGCTCGACGAGCCGACCGCCTCGCTCGATCCCGATACCGCCGATTGGGTGCGGCACTATCTGGAGCGCTATCAGCAGGAGACGCGCTGCGCGATCCTGCTCGCTTCGCACAACATGGGCGAGGTCGAGCGCCTCGCCAACCGCGTGCTGATGCTGCGCCAGGGCAAGATCGTCGACTCTGGCTCGCCGGACGATCTCTTGTTCCGCTACAGCCGGCAGAATCTCGAAGAGGTGTTCCTCGACATCGCCCGCGACCGCCGCGCCGCCGGCGAGGTCGCGCCCCAAGCGTCAGGCCATGCGGAGGAGCACGCATGATGCATTTCTCCTTCGGCCGGGTCGGCGCGATGTGCCTGCGCCACTTCTATGTGCTGCGGAGCTCCTGGCCGCGCCTCGTGGAGATGGCCTATTGGCCGACCATGCAGATGATCATCTGGGGCTTCTTCTCGACCTTCCTCTACCAGAACAGCTCCTGGCTCGCCGGCGCTTTTGGCGTGCTGCTGGCGGCGGTGATGCTGTGGGACGTGCTGTTTCGCGGCCAGCTCGGCTTCTCGCTCTCCTTCCTGGAAGAGCTCTGGGCGCGCAATCTCGCCAATCTCTATTGCAGCCCGCTCACGCCCACCGAGCATGTGGTCTCGCTCTTCACCATGGCGCTGATCCGCGCCCTGATCGGCGTGCTGCCGGCGATGCTGCTGGCGATCCCGTTCTATCATTTCTCGATCTTCGGGCTGGGGCTGCCGCTGGGCGCCTTCTTCTTCTCGCTGCTGCTGATGGGCTGCAGCCTCGGCATGATCGTGACCGCGATGATCCTGCGCTTCGGCCTCGCCGCCGAGAACCTCGCCTGGTTCATAGTCTTCCTGCTGGCGCCGGTCAGCGCGGTCTATTACCCGGTCTCGATCCTGCCCGGCTGGCTGCAGGTGGTGGCGCATGCGCTGCCCTCGTCCTACGTCTTCGAAGGGATGCGGGCGCAGATGTTCGACCACGTGTTCCGCTGGGACCTGTTCGCGGCCTCGATCGGCTTGAACCTGCTCTATCTGCTGGCCGGCCTCGGGATCTATCTCTGGAGCTTCTCCCGCGCCCGCGCGCTGGGCCTGCTGTTGCAGGTCGGGGAATAGGTCAGCGCGGCGGCAGCGTCACCACCGCCGTGGTGCCTTCGCCCGGCTTGCTCTCGAGATGCAATGTGCCGCCGTGCAGTTCGACCAGTTTTCGACTGAGCGGCAGGCCCAATCCGGTGCCGCTGCTGGCGCGGTCGAGATTGCCGTCGGCCTGGACGAAGGGCTCGAACACGCGCTCGATATCCTCGGGCGAAATTCCGACGCCGGTGTCATTGACCGCGATCACCCGCGCGCCGGTTTGATCCAGGTGAGTAGAGACCTCGACGCGCCCGCCGTGCGGCGTGAACTTCACGGCATTGGAGATCAGGTTCAGCATCACCTGGCGGAGTTTCCGCTCGTCGCCGTGCAGGACGATCGCGGGATCGATCGGCGCGGCGGCGAGCTCGACGTCCTTGGTCTGGCTCTGGCCGCGGGCGATCCTGACCGCCGAGGCGATCATCGGCTCCAGCGGGAAATCCGCCTGGTCCAGCTTGACCGCGCCGGTCTCCAGCTTCGAGAAATCGAGGATGTCGTTGATGATCTGCAGGAGATGTCGGCCGCTGGAGCCGATATCGCCGAGATACTCGTCGAGCTTTGCGGCGGGCTCGCGGCGCGCCACCTGCATCAGCAGCAAGTCGGCGAAGCCGATGATCGCGTTCAGCGGCGTCCGGAGCTCATGGCTCATGGTCGCGAGGAAGCGCGAGCGCGCCGCGGCCGCCGCTTCGGCAGCGTTGCGGGCATTGTCGAGCTCGCCCAGCCGGCGCTGCGCCTGGTGCACGGTCAGCTCCAGCAGCTGCGCCATGGCGCCGAAGCCGGCGAAGCGGCCGTCCTCGGCGATGAGAAACCCGGACTGGATCGCACCCGGGTAATCGCGGGCGATCAGCTGCTTGATCTGGTCCAGGGGCACCGCGCGATCGACCAGCAGCGGCCGGCGGTTGGCGAGCGGCCAGACCGGGCGGCGGTTGTAGACATCGTACCAGAGCGGCTGGGCGAAGGCGGAGAGGATGCGGTCGCGCTCCAGCGCGCCCAAGACCGCACCGTCGTGATCGACCACCGCGACGATCGAGGTCAGCGGCGAGCGTTTGAGGATCGCCAGCACCTCGCCGCCGGTCGCTTCCGGGCCGACCGTCGGGCCGGGCTCGACCAGGTCGCCGGCGCACATGACGAAGGCCGAGCGCACCGGCCCGAACTCCGGCCGTGCGATCTCCACCGGCGGCAGGGCGTCCGGCAGGTCGAAGCTCGAATCGAGCAGGGTGAGCACTGAGTCATCCATTCCGCCAGTGAAGCAGAAGATCGATGACAGTGGCGTGAAAATTCACTCTAAATAATTGATTTAAAAAGGAATTTATTGATTGCGCTGGGCGCGGACGCGGGCCTGCAGACGCCTGTTTAGCGCGGCCGCACTTAACAAGCGGTAAAGCTCAGCCGAGGTCGGCGAAGGCGGCGGGATAGGTGGCTTTTCCGCGCGGCGGGGCGGTGTCGATCAAGGTCAGGCCGGCGAAATAGGGGCCGGCCCAGGCGACATCGATTCCTTCGGCCAGCATCGTGTCGAAGCCGAAGCGGCCGTAAAAGTTCTGGTCGCCCAGCACCAGGACAAGACCCACGCCGGCAGCTTCGGCCTGACTAAGGCCGGCCTGGGTCAGCGCGCTGCCGATGCCTTGGCCTTGCCGATGCGGCAGCACGGAGATCGGTGCCAGGCCCCAGATGCGATAGCCGGGATCGGGATCGAGCGCGATCGGCACGAAGGCGACCTGGCCGATGATCGTGCCGTTCTCCTCGGCGACCAGCGACAGCACGAGATCGCCGTCGGTCCGCAGCCGCTGCACCAGGTCTGCCTCCACCGCCTCGGGAAAGGCGACGCGCAGCAGCGCGTCGATGTCGGCGGCATCGTCGATGGATTGCTCGGGGCGAATCGTGAAGGGCATGACTTGTCCGTTATACTTGCCGCAGCCGAATCATCCAATGCGTGGACTTCATGCCGCCCGAGTCCTGGTTCCTCTACCTGATCGAATGCGCCGACGGCGCGCTCTATACCGGGATCGCGCTCGATCCCGTCGCGCGCTACGAACAGCACCGGGCCGGCAAGGGCGCGAAATACACCCGTGCCAATCGCCCGGTGCGCCTCATCGGCGCGATGGCCTACCCGGACCGCAGCACCGCCACCCGCGCCGAACTCGCCTTCAAGAAACTGACGGCGGTGGAGAAGCGGGCGCGGCTCTGGGCGTTTGACGAAGTCGGCGGCTGACCGGCCTTTCTTCTGCATACTCCCGAATTCAGGCAGACAGCGCCACGCCAGACAAACCGAGCCAACTCTGCTATAGTCGCCGCGCTGTTTGACATCGTGGGTGATGCATTGAAAGCCGCGCATCGCCGCGCTCCGCCGGACCATGCGCGGTGAACCTTTACAGGGCCTTTACCGGGACAGGATCGCCTTGGTGCGCACGCGATGGCGTTTCGCCTGCGGGCTCAAGCGCTTGGTGCGGCTTTTCACCGACCCCCGCCGTAAAGGTATCGCCCGAGTTGGACGCCCGAGCGTCTTGATCGATCCCGACCCGAACGCAATCACGCAACCCGGACCGGACCCGGACAGAAGGCGATCACGCGGATGCCCGCCTGTTGCGCTGCAACGCAGACAGGACGCAGACGGAATCAAGTCACTGGCGCCTGCGTCGATCGGCAAGCGCTTTTCCACTCAAAGGGTTAAGCCGTGTGCCGTCCCCTCCCCGAACCGGGGAGGGAGAAGAAGGCGCACGCGATGCAGTCCCCTCCCCCGATTCGGGGGAGGGTTAGGATGGGGGTACGAGACACCGCCTACAGGGAGATCCCGTTCTCCTTGGCGACTTCGTCATAGATCGAGCAGGCCTTGTCGTAGTCGCCCTTGCCCAAGGCTTCGCCGCCCTGGTTCACCTTCTCGTTGGCGGCGACGATCTTCTGCGAGTCTTCGGCGGTCTTGGCCTCGCCGGCCTTCTGGCCGAGCGCGGTCGCGACCTTGGTCATCTTATCGACCGCCTGGGCCTGGTCGCAGCCGGCGAAAGCGGGAGCGCTCAGAGTCGAGAGGATGACGAGGCCGGCGGCGAAATGCCTGAACATGGAAATCTCCTGAATGAGCCCTTACGGCAACAGCGCCGGGGCCGTCCTTGGACGCCTCATCCCGCGCGCCGGTTCAGGTAACGCCGGACGAGCTGGCCGATTCCAAAGCCGATAAGGCCTTCCAAGGTGATGCCCGTCACCTTCGCCGCGAAGACCAGCCGCACCAGGCCAGGGGAGTATCCTAGATATTGATCATGGGCGTAGTAGAGCCATGTCGCGTACACGATGCCGAGCAGCAGGGCGAGCGGTAGCGCGAGCCACTTGACGCGGACGGCCGAGCACAATCCGATCGTCATGAGACCGAAGAATACGCCGCGCGGGATGCAGATCGCGGCCAACATCGCGCCGGTAAACGCGCCGGCGACGCCCATGGTCGTCATGTGGCTCATGTCCATCGTGTCGCTCCCCCGGAAGATGTCCGAAACGGATTACTCTGACAGCCCGGTTTTCAACCGATTGCAACCGGTCCTGCAAGGATCTTGCGCCACTTGTCTTCGACCTTGCGGCCGGCCATGACTTTCTCCGCCCCGGCGATGCGGGCGAAGCGGTGCAGGCCTTCGCGCAGGGCATCGGCATCGACCGGCTTCATGATGTCGAGGCCGGTCACCAGCCATTTGCCGTTCTCACGCTTGCCGTCGATCAGGCCGACCACGTCGTCCTTCCAGAGGATCGGCAGCGCGAAATAGAAGCGGCGTTGCCGCACCGGCGTATAGGCCTCGAACTTATAGGTGAAGCCATAAAGCTGGGTGAAGCGGTCGCGGTTGAAGAGGAGATTATCGAGCGGCGCGATCAAGCGCACGCGGTCATCCGCCTTCTTCGCAGAGCTTTGCCAGGCGGCGTGATCTTTGGCGAGGGTGAACCAGGTTTCGTCGCCGTCTTCCGTTCGCACCGTGATCGGCTCGAGCAGGCCTTCCTTGGCGTAGTGATCGACCAGCTTGCGGCTCTCCGGCAGGCCGGGGCCGCGCCAGTTGCCGAAGTGATGGTTGACCCGCTGGGCAAGCTGGTTACGGCTGGCGATCTTCAGCACGCCCAAGGCCGATTCCACCATGAAGCGGTCGTGGTCGGACCTCTTGATGCGCGGATGCTTCAGCAGCTCCGGCGCCACATGCTCGGTCACGTCGAATTGGCGGTGGAAGTTCTTGGTGCGGCCGCTGACCTGGACCTTGCCTTCGTAGAACAGGTGCTCCAGCGCCTTGGTGGTCGCCTTCACCGTGTTGAAGCCGCCGACGATACGCTCGGCCTCGAGCTCGCCGGGGCTGACCGGACCGCTGCCGAGGATCTGTTTGATGAGCTTACGTTTTACCGGTTTCAGCTCCTCGAAATGCATCGAACCTTCCACCGCCTTGTGGAAGTCCTGCAGGAATTGCGGCAGCCAGTCCCGCCTTGTGGCGAAGATCGGGTAATGCGTCTCCAGCATCCGTCTTTCGCCATAGACCATCTTGTAGAAGTCGCCGACCGGCGCGTCGCTGCGCGCGACCCAGACGATCTCGTGGTTGCGCAAGCCGGTGCGGATGATGGAATCGATCTGGATCATGCCGAGATCGACGGCGCGATCCATCGATTCCGCCGCGCGCCAGAACGGACCGCGCAGGCCCAGCCGGTCCGCAAGAAAGGCGCGGATCTCAGCCAGGGATTTGGGCGCGGTCTTCTGCACCGGCTCAGCTCTTATCGCTGACGCCGGCTTCGGCGAAGCTCGCCATGCCGCTGTGGCAGGCGGCGGCGGCGCGGAACAGCGGGATCGCCAGGGCGGCGCCCGAGGCTTCGCCGAGCCGCATGCCGAAATCGAGCAGCGGCACCCGGCCGATCGCGGAGAGCAGCCGGCGATGGCCGGGCTCGGCCGAGCAATGCGCGACCCAGCAATGGTCGATCGCATGGGGATCGATGCGGTAGAGGATCGACGCGGCGACGGTGGTGGCGAAACCGTCGAGCAGCACCGGCACCTTCGCCATGCGCGCCGCGATCACCGCGCCGGTGATCGCCGCCAGCTCCTGGCCGCCGAGGCATTGCAGCACCTTGAGCGGATCGCCGAGCTGATCGCGATGCTGCTTCAGACCGAGGTCGATCACCTCCGCCTTGCGGGCAAGCTGTGCGCCATGGACGCCGGTGCCGGGCCCGGCCCAGGCAGCGCCGTCGCCGCCGAACAGGGCCGCGGCCATCGCGGCGGCGCTGGTGGTGTTGGCGATCCCCATCTCGCCCAGCGCCAGGAGATCGATGCCGGGCTCGACGCAGGTCATGCCATAAGCCATGGCGCGGGCGCATTCGCTCTCGCTCATTGCCGGCGCTTGGGTGAAGTCGGCGGTCGGCTGGTCGAGCGCCATCTCATAGACGCGCAGATCCGCGTCGGCATTCTTGCAGAGCTGGTTGACCGCGGCGCCGCCGCTGGTGAAGTTCAGCACCATCTGCTGGGTGACCGCCGCCGGGAAGGCCGAGACACCGAGCGCCGCGACGCCGTGATTGCCGGCGAAGACCGCGACGCGCGGATGCTCGACCGTCGGCGGCGTCTTGCCCTGCCAGGTCGCCATCCACTGGGTCATCTCTTCGAGGCGCGCCAGGGCGCCGGCCGGCTTGGTCAGCACCGCCTCGCGCGCGGCGGTCGCCTTGGCCGCCTCAAGATCGGGACCGGGAAAATCGGCGACGATCCGGCGCATGTCGGCGAGATCGTTGGTAGGACGTCTTTCAGCGGCGGAAGCGGACATCTGGATCGGGTCTTTCTGGACGATTGGAGGTCGGCATTCGGCTTTTCCGGCGCGACCGCCTGTCCTATAAACGGGTTATCAGTTCGGGTGAAGCGCCACCAGGAAAAGGCCGTTGGATCGTCGCCGATGAGCACCAGCACGGAAGGGCGTTCTCCCGCGCGGCGCGGCATCGGCCTGGCTCGATTCATCACGTCATGGTGGCGGGACCTCTTCCTGGCCTTGTCATTCTTCACGCGTCTCCCGGTCGGTTTCATGGCGCCGAAGGCAGCGGAACCCGCCCCCGGCACCGAATCGGCCACGCCGCAATTCCGGCTCGGCGAAGCGTCGCGCGCCTTCCCGCTGGCCGGCCTGGTGGTCGGTCTCGCCGGCGGACTGGCCTATTGGATCGCGGTTAAGCTCGGCTTGTCCGGCCTGCTCGCGGCATTCCTTGCCGTGGCCGCGACCGCGGCCCTGACCGGCGCCCTGCATGAGGATGGCTGGGCCGATTTCGCCGACGGGCTCGGCTGCCGCGGCGACCGG
>JAYSFH010000022.1:12460-17061 GCA_041913405.1 Dongia sp.
CATATCGGCAGCTTCGGCGTGCTGGCGCTGATCTTCGCCACCGGCGTGAAGACCGTGGCCCTGGCGCAGCTCTACACGCCCGACCGGGTGGTGACGGCCCTGGTCGCGGCGCATGTGCTGTCCCGCGCCGTGCTGCCGCTCGCCATGCGCTCGCTGCCGCTGGCGACGGCGCAAGGCCTCGCCGTGATGGCGGGGCGGCCCTCGGCGCAGGGCGTCTATGTGGCCCTCGGCCTCGGCCTGGTGATCACCTTCTTCGCCGTCTATCTCCCGGCCGCGATCGTTGCGCTGGTCGTCGCCATCGTCGCCGCGGCCCTGGTCGGCGCGATCGCGAAACGGCAGTTCGGCGGCTATACCGGCGACGTCCTCGGCGCGATTGAGCAGGTCGCGGAGATGGCGGTGCTGATCAACCTGGTCTCGCTGCTGACATGACCCGTACGGTCACGCGGTGGTGGTGGGTGCGGCATGCGCCGGTGAAGGAAGTGGCGGGCCGGGTCACCGGCCAGCTCGACCTCGAAGCCGATTGCAGCGACCACGAGCGGATCGCCCGCGTCGCCGTCCGCCTGCCGCAACACCCGGTCTGGATGTCGAGCCAGCTGCGCCGCGCGCGACAGACTGTTGATGTGCTGCACAAGGCTTGCGGCATCACCGGCCTGGGCATCGAAGTGGAGCGCGACGTCGCCGAGCAGGATTTCGGCGACTGGCAGGGCAAGACCTACGCCGAGCTCGAGGCGAGCGACGCTGATCGCTACAAGAAATTCTGGATCGCGCCCGGCACCACCCGTCCCCCCGGCGGCGAGAGCTTCGCCGACGTGATGATGCGCGTCGCAAGGGCCGTGGAGCGCCGGTCCGCCGCGCATCCCGATGCCGACATCGTCGTGGTCGGGCATGGCGGCTCGATCCGCGCCGCAGTTGCGCAAGCGCTCGGCCTCGGTCCGGCCCGTGCCCTGGCGCTGCAGGTCGATCCACTCTCGCTGACCAGGCTGGACCGCATCGCCGACGCGAGCGGCGTGGTCTGGAGCATCGGCTGCGTCAACGCCTGAGCTTCAGGGCGCAGCGACCGAAGTGCAATCGGCGCCGACCGGTTCTTCCGGCGCGCCCTTGTCACTCAGCATCGGGATCGCCGCCGGCAGGTCGAAATACCAATCCCAGATCACCGCGGAGTTACGCGCGTCGCTGACCAGGGCGGTCCGCCCGGTCTCGTCCCAGCGCGCGGCGATCAGCTGGTTGGAGAAGGCGGCCGGATCGTTGCTGACCGGCGCGCAGAAGGCGACGGCGGCCTTGGGCTTCAGGTCGGACGGCGCTGCCGGCCATTCCCGGGGCCAAGGCACTTGCCGTTCGGGTGGATCCTCGGTCGCACCGAGCATCAGCTTCACGGCTTTCGGCTGCCAGGGTTGCGGCACCGCGATCGTGTACTGCAGCAGGCGGTCGCAGACCTTGCGGAACTGCGGATCGGTTGCGTCGCGGTTGCGTTGCCAGCCGCCGGTGAAGACGCGCCCCTCCATCGCGCAGGGCCAGGCATTTGCGCTGAAGCGCTGATAGCGCGCGCCGTCCCAGACCTCGAGGACCGTGCCGCCGACGTTCGCGGCGGCGGGAAGGCCGGAATGCGGCGTGGCAACTGTCATGAGATCGGCGACGGCTTCGCTGCGGAGACTCTCCGCCGCGTCGCGCTCGAGCCGGCCAAAGGCGACGCCGCGCCCGGCCGGATCCTGATCGGTCGGGCCGATGCGGGTGAGGATCTGGCCGTCATCGTAAAGCACGAAGCGCAGTCCGTTCGGCAAAGGTCCTTGCGGCAGGCTGAGGCGCGCGGTTTCGAACAAGGCGAGGATCGCGCGCGGCGCCGCGTCTTCGGCGGAGGCGGGACCGCGCGCAATGAGCAGCGCCGTCGCAAGCCCCATTGCGGTGAAAGTCCGATGGAGCCGCGTCATCGGCTGGCGCGCATGGGAGAGCTAACCTTCGATCACCGTCAGCTGCCGCTGCAGCACGTCGCAGATCTGCTTCAAGTCCCGGCTGGATTTGATCTGGCGGTTGCGGGAGAGGAGCACGTAGTTGGGCTCCTTGTCGCCGCGCAGCAGGACCTTGGTCACGCTGAAGATCGCCTGTTCCTGGCTGCGCTTGAAGACCGAGAAGATCGCCATGTTGGAGCGGTGGTCGATGGCGTAATCCCGCCAGACGCCCCGGGCGACTTGCCGGCTGTAGACGCCGAGCAGATGGTTCAAGTCCTCGCGGTCGAAGAAGACCCTGCGGCCGTCTCGCCGGTATTCGGACAGAAGAAGGAGCTGCGCCAATCAGCCTCCCCGCCAGCGCGAGCGAATCGCCATGCCACGCATGATGACCGAATCATTGCCGCATTCGCGCCCGGTCGTAAAGAGTCTCGCGCCGAAAATCCGGCGCGACAGTCGCGCCATCACGGATGATAGACGTAGACCGTGGTCTCGGAGGTGTGCTCGGCGTCGGCCTGGTCGTAGCAGGCGACGTTGCCGCGGACCTTGTAGCAGGTGCCTTCATAAGGCCGGTGCAGGCGCGCCTGTTCGGCGGCGATCTCCGCATCGGACAGGCAATATCTGCCGTCCTTGGTGTAGCGCAGGACCGAGCAATCGTCGCCGGTGATGGCCGAAACCAGGTGGTCCGAGACCGTCCTGCCGGAGGCGTTGAGCGAAACGCCCTCGACCGTGGCGGCGATTCCGGCCGCCGGCAGCACGCCGATGGTCTCGCAGCCTGCCAAGGGTAGGCCGAGGGCGAAGCCGCCGGCGAGGAGCAGGGAGAGAGCGAACAGGCGTCGAAACGGGGTGCGGGCGCGCATCACCGGGCTTCCTTCCAATGGGTCGGAGAGGTTAAAGCAAGTTCCGTTCCAATCCGCCGCCGACCGGCCGATCCGGTCGCAAATCCGGGCCGCAAGGGCTCCCCCGCACGGGTTTGCACTCGGTTTGCACTTGGGGGACCAAGTCGCTATGTTACCGCCCGATTTCGGCCGACCCCTCTCGATTCCGGTCCCGGCCGCTGCGCCCGAGGGAGTTTAAGTGGCTGATATCTTTCAGGAAGTTGACGAGGACCTGAGGCGGGATAAAGCCCTCGCTTTCTGGAAGAAGTACCAGAATCACCTCATCGGTTTTGCCATCATCGCGGTCGCGGCGACCGCGGGCTTCCAAGGCTGGAAATACTGGAAGCAGCAGCGGATCGAGGCCAACGGCGCCGCCTATCTCCAGGCCCTCCAGACCCTGGAAAAAGACCCCAAGGCAGGCCTTGCCCAGTTCGAGACATTGGCCAAGGACGGCGGCGGCTTTGCGGTCCTGGCGCGGTTTCAGTCCGCCAGCCAGACCCTGAAGGACGGCGACAAGGCCAAGGCCGCGGAGCAGTTCACCGCGATCGCCAAGGACGGCTCGGTCGACAAGGCGCTGAAGGATCTCGCCGCCATTCTCGGCGGTCTTGCCTGGCTCGACGCCGGCAAGCCGGAGGACGCGGCGAAGCTGGTCGATGGGCTGACCGGCGACAACGAGCCCTATCGCTTCTCCGCGCTCGAGGTGCAAGCCCAGGCGGCGCTGGCCGGCGGCGACAAGGCGAAGGCCAAGACCCTCTATGAGCAACTGAAGCAGCTGGGCACCTTGCCGAACGCGCCGCAAGGCGTCGGGGCGCGGGCCGAGATCATGCTCGAACGGCTGCAGGATTGACGACCGTGACCTCCCGCCATTTCCCTGCGAAGCAATGCGGCGCAGCCCTGGCGGCGGGTCTCCTGGCATTGGCGCTGGCGGCCTGCGAGCCCACCAAGGTTCCGCTGCCCGGCGAGCGCGTGTCGGTGCTGCAGCTCAACAAGGAGCTGAACAGCGACCCCAGTCTGGCCGAAACGCCGGTCCGCCTGCCGCGGCCCTATGAGAACAAGGACTGGCCGCAGTCCGGCGGCAACCAGGCCCATGCGATGTACCACCTGTCGGCCGGCACCGGCGCCTTCAAGCAGCTCTGGAGCGCCAATATCGGCAGCTCCGCCGACAGCGCCAACCGCCTGCTGGCCGAGCCGGTGATCGCGGACGGCAAGGTCTTCACCCTGGATTCCGAGAGCCTGGTCCGCGTGTTCGATGCCGAGACCGGCAAGCGGATCTGGGAGAACGACCTCACCCCCGACACCGACGACGACGATCTGTTCGGCGGCGGCATCGCGGTCTATGAGGGCAAGGTCTTCGTCACCACGCCCTTCGCCAAGCTGATCGCGCTCGACGAGAAGGACGGCAAGAAGGTCTGGGAAGTGGATGCGCCCTCGCCGATGCGCGCACCGCCGTCCGCCAGCGACGGCCGCATCTTCACCGTCACCATCGACAACCAGCTCGTGGTCTATGCCAGCGATGACGGCCGCCGGCTCTGGTCGAACACCGGCGTCGAGGAGGCCGCGGGCTTCCTCGGTGGTGCGACCCCCGCCGTGCTCGGCGATGTCGTGGTTGCCGCCTATACCTCGGGCGATCTGCTGGCCTTCGACGTGGTGACCGGCCGCTCGCTCTGGAGCGACAACCTCGCCGGGCGCACCGGCGGCAACGCGGTCGCGGCCTTGACCGACATCCGCGGCCGGCCGGTGATCGACCGCGACCGGGTGATCGCGATCGGCAACGGCGGTGTCA
>JAYSFH010000023.1:0-16987 GCA_041913405.1 Dongia sp.
CCGCGACCACGAAGGGGCCTTCGACCTGCAGCAGGGCCGAGATCATCTCGCGCCACATCCGCACCATCACGGCCTTCGGCAGCTTGCCTTTGTGCCGCTCGATCAAGCGGCGCAGGATCTTCGCCTCGCGGGCCGGGCGCACGAACTTGGCGCCTTCGCTCGGCGTGCGGCCGATCGGCTGGGCCTTGGCCTTCACCTCGCCCACCTGCACGGCGAGCTCGGTCCGCTGCATCAGCAGATCGTGCAGCTGGGTGTCGACACTGTCGATCTGGCGCCGGAGGGCGGCGAGTTGGTCGTCGTGTTCGGCCATGGTCTCTTGGATACGCTCTGAACTCTGTGGACTTGGCTCCGGCGGCGCGCGGGCGGCCCCAGAGATAACGGCCAAGCACAGTAAATGCAAAGAAAACATTGACATAGGCGCGGCCCGGCGCACCATTTCAGCCGATTCGCCAGAGGCTTAACCAACAATGTCGAACCTGCCGCCCCGGGAAACCGACCGGATCGCCGCCGCGGTGCTCGCCGCCTCGGCTGAGCGCCGGCAGTTGGCACCCTTCACCGCCGACCTGCCCGGCTTCGACCTCGAGGCGGCCTATGCCGTGACCGCCGCAGTCCGGCGCGCGCGGGTTGCCCGCGGCGAGCGCCCGATCGGGCGGAAGATCGGCTTCACCAACCGGACCATCTGGCCGGATTACGGGGTCTATGCGCCGATCTGGGGCGACATGTACGACACCACCCTCAGCGATCTCGCCGCGACCGACGGGACGCTCGACCTCTCAGCGCTGCTGGAGCCGCGGATCGAGCCGGAGATCGCCTTCGGCTTCCGGACCGCACCGCAAGCCGGCATGAGCGAGGCCGCGATCCTGGGTTGCGCCGAGTGGATCGCGCATGGCTTCGAGATCGTGCAGTCGGCCTTTCCCGGCTGGAAGTTCCAGGCGCCGGACACGGTCGCCTTCTACGCGCTGCACGGCGTCTATCGGTTGGGCCCGCGCCACAAAGTCACGCCGCAGAACCGCGCCGACTGGCTGGCGAAACTCCGGAGCTTCGAGATCGAGCTCAGCCGGGACGGCGTGGTGATGGATCGCGGGCAGGCGCTGAACGTATTGGACGGTCCGCTCTCGACCATCAGCCATCTGCTGAATGTGCTGGCGAAGGACAAAGCCAACCCGCCGCTGCGCGCGGGCGAAATCATCACCACCGGCACCATCACCCGCGCCTTGCCGGTAGCGCCGGGCGAGACCTGGACCACCCGGGTGACCGGGCTGCCGCTGGACGGGATTTCGCTGCGTTTTACCTAGCAATCCGCCATTTGTCAGGAGACTGGCGTCGTGCGACCCGCTGAGATCTTCTTCGTTGGCGTGCTGATCCTGGCCGGTGTCCTGGCTGGACTGCGAATCGCCCTCGGACCCGTCAGTTTGATGGCGGCCAACATCTATCTGGATGTCATCAACAAGACGCCGCATCCCATCACCATTGTGAGCGTGACGTTCGATGGCGAACCCGTCGATCTCAAAGGCCAGTCGAAGCTGGCGCCGTTGGCGGCGAACGACCCGCGCGAAAGCGTCGCCGCGCTCGATGCAGGGCATGATCTCTTCGGGGGCCCGGTCGAAGTTCAGTACAGGATCGGAAGTGGCGGTTCGGATTCCGTTCACACAGCAGCAGGCTACGCCCGCGTCGGCGGCATGGAGCTGCCGTCTTGCTCGATCGAGATCCTGGAAGACGACCGCGCGGTCACCGACTGCATGGATGAGACCGACTGAGCTTCAGCGCGCGTCGATATCGGCGGCGAAGCGCTTCAGCACGTCCTGCAGGCCGGCATTGAGCGCCGCGACGGCGCCGTCGATCGAGTGATCGGCGGAGGGCGTCTCGGCGCGGTAGACCTTGCTCATGATCAGCTGGTCGGTGCTTTCGTCGATCACCGAGAGCTCCAGCTCGATGATGCCGATGTCGCCCTTGTCACCGGCCGATTGCTCCAGGCGCTTGATGTCGCCCTGGATGCGGTAGCCGGCGCCGATGCGGAGTTCCGACGGCACCACCTGGTCCGCAGCCCCCGCCGAGCGGAGATAGGCGACCAGCTGGTCGCGGATCATCGCGGTCGGCAGCTCGGTCCAATAGGCGTAGTTGCGCTGCTCGAGCTTGGTGCCGCCATTCGCGGTGTAGAGCAACGGCCGCTCGCCGGTGACGCCATCCGCGCCGAGCGGCGCAGCCTCGACGATGCCGACGAAGGGATGCGCGAGTTTCTCGGTGGCCGGCGCCGAAACCAGGCGGAAATACTGCTCCTTCGGCACGGTCGGCGCCGCGCAGGCGGCAACGGCGACGAAGGCAATGAGCGGCAGGAGCTTCAGGAGGCGCCTCATCTCACTGCCCTCCGTTCGGCACGGGCGTCAGGCCCTTGTCGGCCTCGGGGCTGCCGCCGGAGATCAGCAGGCCCGGATTCTGCCGGATCAGACGGCTGAACTCGTTCATGTTCCGGGTGGTCCCTTCGAGATTGTTGGTGATCGCATCGATGTTGGCCGAGACCGTGCGCAGGATGTATTCGAGGTCCGCGGTCGATTTGTCGACGTTCTTGGCGTTGCGATCCACCATCGCATGAATTGATTCCGCGACGCCGTTGACCTCGGTCGAAAGCTGGTTCAGCTGGGCCAGCGTTTTGTCGGCGTTGAGGCTGGCCTTGTCGAGGTTCTTCAGGATCTGATCGACCGACTTCACATTACCGTCGGAGAGGACTTTCTGCAGCTGATCGACGCTGGTCTGCATGCTGGTCGTCAATTTGGTGACGCTGTCGGAGATCGTGTCGAGATGGCCGCTGGCATTGGCGATCAGGCCGCGCACGTCGCCGCCGACGCCGCCGATCTGGCTGTTGGCGGTCTCGGTCAGCGTCTTGATCGAGGTCTTCAACTGCTCGATCAGCGGCACCACGCCGCTGTCGAGCAGGGCGCCGACCCGGCCGGCCAGGCCGGACATCAGTGCGAACATGTCGCCGGCGCCAGTGCCGGGGATGTCGCCGCCGACTGCGATCAGGTCCGCCGACTTGCCGCCGGAGATGTCGATGGTCTTGGCCGCCAGGAAGCTGGAAGCGCGGATGCCGGCCTTGGAATCGGCCGGGAACTTCCAGTCCTTCTGCACGCCGATCATCACGCCGAAGCGATACTTGCCGTTCTCGTAAGCCGGCACGATCTTATCGACGGTGCCGATCGGGAAGCCCTCGTAGCGCACCACGGTGCCGTATTTGAGGTCGGTCACGTTGTCGAACAGGACGCGGTAGTGGTCGCGCGGCCCGGTCTGGCCCGCGATCAGGGTCAAGGTCACGATCAATGCGGCGATCATCGCCGTTACGAAGACGCCGACCGTCACATAGCTGATGGAATAGTTCCGCATCGATCCTCTGTTCCCCTAGTCCTTCGGCGCTCAGTCTCCGCCGGCAAGCTAATCACCCGTCAGGCGTCGCAAATATTCAGCCGGATCGACTTCCTTCTCGACCGAGCGGCGGTTCAAAAGATTCTGGACCCGCTCGTTGCTCGAACTGCGGATCTCCTCGACCCGCGCGCTCGCCAGGATATGGCCCTGGTCCAGCACGGTGATCCGGTCGGCGATCTTGAAGGCGCTGTCGATGTCGTGGCTGACCACGACGACCGAGATGTCCATCGCCTCGCGCAGCTTCAGGATGAGATCGTCCAGCGCCGAAGAGACCACCGGATCGAGGCCCGACGAAGGCTCGTCCAGGAACAGGAGCTTCGGGTCCATGACGATGGCGCGGGCGATCGAGGCCCGCTTCACCATGCCGCCCGAGAGCGCCGCAGGCATCAGCGCACCGAAACCGGAGAGATTGACCACCTCGAGCTTCATGTTCGCCATGATGTCCATGGTTTTTTCTTCGAGCCTGGTCAGCTCGCGCAACGGCAGCTTCACGTTCTCGGCGACGGTCATCGAGCTGAACAGGGCGCCGAACTGGAAGGCGACGCCGATCTTGCGCTTCAGGTCCAGGAGCTGGTTGGGCTTCAGCGCGCCCAGATCCTTGTCGAGCAGCTTCACCTTATTGGGCTGCGGCGGCATCAGGCCGACCAGGTGCCGCAGCAAGGTGGTCTTGCCCGAGCCGGAGCCGCCCATGATCACCATGATCTCGCCGGCCCGGACGTCGAGGTTGATGTCGTAGAGCACCTGGCGCGCGCCGAATGAGAAGTCGAGATGATTGACCTCGACCACTTTCGGCCGCGCCATCAGCTCGGCCTCGGTCGGGCGATGCGCGCTCGATTCCGCACGCAGGGCGGCGATGTGGTGCAGCGCTTCCCTTTGGGCTTCGGCTTGCGACTGGCTCATCGGGTCCATGCCGTCACCGCGTCGCGATATAGGCGAACAGCATGTCGGCCACGACGATCATGCAGATCGACTGCACGACCGACATGGTGGTGACCTTGCCCACGCCCTCGGCGCCGCCGGAGACGCTGGAGCCGTTGACCACGGCGACCAGCGCGATCAGCACGCCGAACAAAGTCGCCTTGCCGATGCCGTGCCAGATATCGCCGGTTTTCAGCACGGTGAGGGAGTCGTTGACGAAGGCCCCGAGCGAGGAGTTGAGCGCGGCGGAGACATAGAAGCCGGCGGTGAACTCCGACACCAAATTCGCCCACATCGCGAGGCAGGGCAGCATGAGAGCCAGCGCGACCACAACCGGCGAAACCAGATAACGCACCGGGTTGATGCCCATCACCTGGAGCGCATCGACTTCCTGGTTGATGGTCATGGTGGCGAGACGCGCCGCGATCGCCGAGCCGGAGCGGCCGGCGACCAGGATCGCCATGATCAGCGGCGAGAACTCGCGCGCGACCGAGAGCGCGATGCCGATATAGGCATAGGCTTCGGCACCGAAGAGTCCCAACGAGTAGAGCGACTGGATCGCCAGCATGAGCCCGATCGTGCCGGAGAGCAGGGTCGCGATCGGCAAAGCGGCGACGCCGATCTGCTGCATCTCGTGGAAGATCATCCGGATCCGCACCGGCTGGCGCCGGCGCCAGCCGGCCAGCAACCAGTAGAGCGATTCGGCGAACAGCATCGCGCCGTAGCCGATCTGGTCGAAAAAGCCGGCAGAGCGCCGGCCGATCTCTTCAAAGCCCCGGATTGCGACGTTCATGACAATGCAGCGTCAATTGCCGGACGAACCCGCGGCGGTCGCCGCGGCGAGATCGGTGTGGATCTGGAACACCTTGTCGAGCCGGGCCAGTTCCAGCACCCGGCGCACCCGCTGGCTTACCGCGACCAGCGCGAGGTCGCTCTTCTGCTTCTTGGCGACCTGCAGGCCCTCGACCAGGCTGGCGATGCCGGAGGAGTCGATATAGGTCACCTGGGAGAGGTCCACGAGCACGTGGCGGCCCTTCTTCAGGGCATCCAGCAGCGCGCGGCGCACCGCCCCGGCCTGGTCCAGGTCGATCTCGCCTTCCAGGGCGACGATCAGGCGTCCTTCGCTTTCGGTGATTCCGGCGCTTGACCAATTCCAACAGATTCCCCTCGCCGTCCGGCAGGGGAATGAAGTTGGCGTCGTCCATCACCGCGCGGATGAAATGCGTGCCAAGGCCCCCCGGCCGGACCTCGTCCAGCGGCCGCGGCTTTATTTTAGCCTGATCGACCTTCGGGGCGAAATCCCTGATTCTCAACATCAAGCCGTCTTCCAACCGGTGCACCGCCAGTGTGATATCGCCGCGCTGGCCCTCGCCATAGGCGTGTAGAATGATGTTCTCCGCGGCCTCGCTGGCGGCCAGCTCCAGATCCGCCACCTCATCGTCGGAGAAGCCCGCGGCCTTGCCGGCCGCCGCCAGCACCGGGCGCATCAGCTTCAGCCGGTCGGCCGCGGCCGGGATGGTGAGGCCGAACATGAAGTCGGAACGGCTCTCGGCGCTGGCAATCGAGGGCACCCGGCGCCAGATCTGGCCGGCCAGCGAATCGTCGATCGCCAGCAGAGTGATGTCGTCCTTGGCGCGCCAGCCGCCGCTGTTCAATTCGGTCAGGATGCCTTCCAGCCGCGCGTTCAGCGGCTTGCCCTCCGAGAGGCTCAGCAGCATGTCGACGCCCTCGGCGCCGAGTTCCTCCTGGTCGCCATAGCGGTACTCGGTCACACCGTCGGAGAAGACCAGGAACATCTCGTTCTCGAGCCGCACCTCCTCTTCCGGGAAGGCGACGTCGCGCAGGATGCCGAGCGGCGGCGCCGCTGCCTCGAAGCTCCGGAAGCCGCCATGCGGCTTGCGCAGGATCGGCGGCAGGTGGCCGGCATTGGCGAAACGCAGCAAGCCGCTGGCCGGATCGTAGAGTCCGGCCAGCATGGTCACGAACATGCCGCGGCTGGTGGTCTCGCAGATCTCGCGGTTGAGGATCGAGAGCAGGCGCGCCGGGGCGCGGATGGTTTTGCCGAGACAGCGGAACAGGGCCGCGGTCTTCGCCATCAGCAGGGCGGCGTTCATGCCCTTGCCCGAGACGTCGCCGAGGCAGAAGGCGATCACGCCGTCGGGCAGGTTGAAATAGTCGTAGAAGTCGCCGGACACTTCGCGGATCGGCCGGTTGATGCCCTGGATCGGCAGGTCGGGATCGGCCGGCGGCAGCAGGCTGCGCTGGATCTCCGAGGCCAGTTCCAGCTCGCGCTTGATGCGCTCCTGCTCGACCAGCTGGTCGGCGAGCCGCGCGTTCATGATGGCGAGCGCGGCGGCATTGCCCATCACCTGCAGCATGTCGCGGTCGCGCAGGTCGAAGGGCTGGCCGTTCTGCTTGTTCAGGACCTCGACCGCGCCGATCGGCCGCTTGCCGACCTTCATCGGCGCGCAGAGGATCGAGCGGGTGACGAAGCCGGAGGTCGCATCGGCATTGGCGAAGAAGCCGGCGTCGCGCGAGACGTCCTCGACCGCCTCGATCCGGTCTTCCATCACCGAACGGCCGACGATGCCGTGGCCGGCGGGCACGCGCAGGCCCTCGATGCTGTTGGGGCCGAGGCTGGCGCGGCAGACCAGGTCGCCCTTGGCTTCGTCGACCAGGAAGAGGCTACCCGCCTCCACCTTCAGGAGCTGCATGACGTTGCCGAGTGCCAGCCGGACCGTCGCATCGACATTGTCCGAAGAGGCGAAGGAGCGCGAGAGTTCCGCGGCGAGGCGGAGTTCCTCGTCTTCCAACTTGGGTTCGCCGGGACTGTTCTGGAGCAAGGGCGGGCTGCTTACCGGTTGATGATTCGGGCGACGGATCAGCCAGTCTATCAGCCCTCCGCCTTGGTCGCATCCCGCCTCTAACCGGTTCACGCCGCAGCGCAAAATAGCGGTTATCGTTTCCGCCCAGGGTCCGGATGTGTAAGCTTGGGCCAACCAGGGAGGGGAGAGCCACGTGGACCCGACGCATGTCGGTGCCGGTCTGTCATTCGTCATCGCCGACGATCATCCGATGGTGCGGGATGCGCTCGCCTCGGCGTTGCGCAGCGCCTTCGACGCGCCCGCCATCACCTTCGCCGGCAGCTTCGCAGAAGCCCAGGCGGCGCTCGGCGCGGCGCCGGAGACCGATCTCCTGATCCTGGATCTCGACATGCCGGGGATGCAGGGGCTGTCGGGCCTTGCCGCGCTGCGCGGCGCTTTCCCCACGATCCCGATCGCGATCGTCTCGGCGACCACCAATCCCGCGGCCATGCGCCAGACCATCGAGATGGGTGCGGCCGGCTTCATCCCGAAGCTGGCGCCCTCCGAGCGATTCCTGGAAGTGATCCGCGCCATCCTCGACGGCGTCATCTGGCTGCCGCCCGAAGCCAGCGACCAGGCCTTGGCCGCCAACGACCGCGACATCGCCGCCAAGGCCGCGCGTCTGACCCCGCAGCAGCATCGCGTGCTGCTGCTGATGGCCGAGGGCAAGCCCAACAAGCTCATTGCCTACGAGATGCAGATCACCGAACCCACGGTGAAGGCGCATGTCACCGAGATCCTCAGGAAGCTCGGCGCGACGTCGCGCACGCAAGCGGTGATCGCCGCGCAACGCCTCTCGCTCGAACCGATGCAGAAGGCCGTGGTGGCGGCTGAGGAGTAGCTACGCCACCGATTTCACGTTCAGATGCGCGAGCAGTGCGCGGAGCTTCGCCGGCTTCACCGGTTTCAGCAGCACATCCAGGCCGAGCGCGCGCGCCCTGGCGGCGACGGAAGGATCTCTATCGGCGGTGATCAGGGCGACCGGCACGCCGGGGCCCCAGGCGGTGCGGAGCTTGGTCAGTTCCTGGATGCCGTCGGGGCGGTCGTCGCCGAGATGCAGATCGATCAGCAGCAGGTCGGGGCGCTCCCCGCCCGCGAGCTTGGCCAGGAGTTGGTCCGCGTCCTGCGCCGTGGCCGTGGTGCAGCCCCAGCTTTCCAGCAGGGCGGTCATGGCCTCGAGCACCTGGGCATGGTCGTCGATGCAGGCGACGAAGGGCGCGCGGCTCAAGGCATCGGCCCGCGCCTCTTCCGAAGGCGCCGCCAGCCGCGCCGCGGTCTCGGAGAGGGCCAGCGGCACCTCGATGCCGAAGGCCGCACCCCGGCCGGGCGCCGAGCGCAGATGCTGGTCGTGGCCGAGCATCCGGGCGATGCGGTCGGCGATCGCGAGGCCCAGGCCCAGGCCGCGCTCGCCGGCATCGTCGGTCGGGCGGAGCCGCGTGAACTCCTGGAAGATCGTGCCCTGCTGGTCTTGAGCGATGCCGGGGCCGTTGTCGCAGACTTCGATCAGGAGTGATCCGCCCCGACGCCGGCAGCCGAGCAGAACGCGCGGGCGCGGGCCCTCGCTGCGGCCGTAGCGGATCGCGTTGGAGAGATAGTTCTGCAGCACGCGCCGCAGCAACGCCACGTCGGTATCGATCCAGGCGGCGCTGCCGACCAGCCGCAGCTCGATGCCGTTGCGCTTGGCCACGGGGGCGAAGGCCTCGGTCAGCGACTGCAGCAGCGGGCCGATCGGCACCGGCCGCTTCTCCGGCTTGATGGCGCCCGCATCGAGCTTGGCGATGTCGAGCAGGGCGTCGAGCAGCGCCTCGACCGCGCCGAGGCCCAGATCGACCTTGCGCACCAGCTCCTCGTCGCGATAGCGCTCGGACAAGGCGGCGACGAAGAGCCGCACGGCGTGCAGCGGCTGCAGCAGGTCGTGGCTGGCGGCGGCGATGAAGCGGGTCTTGCCGATATTCGCGTCCTCGGCGCGGGCCCGGGCGGTCTCGAGCTCGGCGGTGCGCTCGACCACCCGCTTCTCCAAGGATTCGTTCAAGGTCCGGAGCACCGTCTCGGCGCGGCGGCGCTCGGTGGTGTCAACATAGAGCAGGAAGAAGCCCACGACCTGGCCGCGCTCGTCGAAATGCGGGATGTAGCTGCCCTGCGCCACCTCGATTTTGGCGTCGTTGGTCGGGAAGTCGATCTCGAAACTCTGCGGCCGGCCGTTCAGCACCTGGTCGATATGCGGCTTGAGCCGGCCGTAGCGGATCGGTCCCAGCACGTCGGCGACACGCTGGCCCTCGGCCTCGTGGGGGCGGAGACGCAAGGCCGCCTGATAGGGCCGGTTGGTGAAGCGGTAGCGCTGGTCGCGATCGACATAGGCAATCAGCACCGGCACGTTGTCGGTGATGATGCGGATCCGGCGCTCGGAATCGCGCAAGGCTTCCGCGGTGCGCACGCGCTCGGTCACGTCGTTGGCGGTGACGACGATGCCGCCGCCCGAAAGCGGATCGACCCGGAGCTCGGTGACGGCACCGCTGCTGAGACGGATTTCGCTGACCGGCTTCGGCTCCGGCGGCGCCACGGCGGCCAGCGCGGGTGCGGCCCGCGACAGGGTCGCGACGTCGATGCCGGCGGCCAGGGTCGCGCGGTCCAATCCGGTCAGCACCGCAAAGCGCTCGTTCCACACCTCCAGCTTGCCGGTCGGGTCGAAGACCGCGATGCCGAGGCCCATATGGTCGAGGGTCTTGCGCAAGACGTCGGCGTTGTAGCGGATCGCCGCCGTCGCCTCGTTCAGCATCTCGCGCACGGAGCCCGGCAGCCAGCCGGGGAGCCAGGCGCCCTTCCGCCGCGACATGGTGACGACGACCCGCGCCGAAGCAGCACCAATGGTGCCGGAGAGCAGCCGCTCGGTGAACTCGGCCGCGGCGGCGCCGGAAAGATTGAGGCCGTGGAAGGCCTCCTCCGCCCGCTCGGGCCCGATGAAGCGCGCGGCCAATTCGCGGAGCTGATGCAGCTCGTCCTTGGGGGCGGCGGGCTGCGCGCGGGTCCGGTCGGTCGCCTCGTCGATGAAGGCGGCGGCCTGCTGCTTATCGCGCGCGGTCTGGCGCGCCAGCAGCGAGCCCAGGACCAGCAGCGCCATGTTGACGATGAGGCTGACCACGAAGCCGCGCGGCATCGGGTCGAACCAGGCGAGCACGCCCCAGGGCGGCAAGGCAGCGGCTTCGCCGGGCTGCATGGTCGGCCAGAGAATCGCCCAAAGCCAGACCACGAAGCCGCCGAACAGGCCGAGGATCACGCCGTGCCGGTGCGTGCCCCGCCAATAGAGGCCGAGGATCAGCGCCGGGGCGAGATTGGCGACGGCGCAGAAGGACACGAGGCCGATGGTGGCGAGCGGCAGCAGGCCGGCGATGGTCTTGTAGAAGGCATAGGCGGCGAGCAGGATCACCACGACCGCGATGCGACGCACCAGCAGCGCCAGGCGCCCGAGGTCGGCATCCTGGTGCCGGCCGCGCAGCAGGAAGGGCATCACCAGCTCGTTGCCGACCATGCCGCTCAACGCCATGCAGGCGACCGCGACCATGCTGGTCGCCGCCGAGAGGCCGCCGATGAAGACGAAGGTCGCGAGCCAGTTGGCACCGTCGCTCAAGGGCAGCGAAAGCACGTAGGTGTCGGGAATGCCGCTGGCGCCGAACAGCACCTGCCCCGCCATGGCGATCGGCACCACGAAGGCGTTGATCAGCAGCAGGTAGAGCGGGAACAGCCAGCGCGCGGCGGTGAGGCTTGCCGGATGATCGTGCTCGACCACCGCGGCGTGAAACTGGCGGTCGAGGCAGAGGAAGGCGAAGCCCGAGAGCAAGGTGATCGCCAGCCAGTTGGCGTTGAAGCCGGAGGTCGCGAGCTTGCCGGTGGCGGCGATCGCCTGCGACTGCGCCACCAGGTCCGCGGGGCCGTCGAACATATGCCAGACGATGTAGATGCCGGCCGCCAGGAAGGCGAAGAGCTTCACCAGGGATTCGAAGCCGATCGCCAGCATCATGCCGCGGTGCTGCTCGCTGGCCTGCACGTGGCGGACGCCGAAGAGAATCGTGAAAGCCGCCATCATCAGCGCGACGATGAAGGCAGTGTCGAGCCAGACCGGCGTGCCGGTGCCGATGGGCCCTGTTCCATCGGCATTGCCGGAGAGCGCCGCGAAGCTGAAGGAGACCGCCTGGAGCTGCAGCGCCAGATAGGGCATCGCGCCCATGACGGCGATCAGGGTCGCGAGCACGGCGACACCGCGGCTGCGGCCGTAGCGGGCGCCGAGGAAGTCGGCGATCGAGGTCACGTTCTGGCGCTTGGCCACCGCCACGATGCGGCGCATCAGCGGCAGCGCCGCGATCATCACCACGGCTGGGCCGACGTAGATCAGCGCGAAATCGTAGCCGCTGGTGACCGCGCGGCCGACCGACCCATAGAAGGTCCAGGAGGTGCAGTAGATCGCCAGCGACAGCGAATAGATGATCGGCCCGAGTCTCCCCCGCGACCAGCGCAGGGCATGGCGCTCGCCGAAATGCGCGACCGCGAACAGCAGGCCGAGATAGACCAGCGAGAGCGCGAGTATGATGTGGCTGAGGGCCATTTCCGCCAATTAACGCATAGGCTTAAGGGCCTGTCCATCGGGCGGCGCAAGGCTACGACCAATGTCTAGGGTTCCAATTGCGGGAGCGCGGACTATCAAAAAACATGGCGTCCGGCCTCGGAATGCGCCTTTGCGCGCGCCGAAAGAAGAACCAGGGACGCCGGTGGGATGAAACATCTTTGGGGAGATCAGGCTATGGCAACCGTTGCCACGACTGCCGCAGGCGAACCGACGCCGCGCGAACTCAGGACCGTCGTCTTCGCCTCGTCCTTGGGCACCGTCTTCGAGTGGTATGACTTTTATCTCTACGGCACGCTGGCGGCTATCATTGCCAAGCAGTTCTTCGCGGGCGTGAATCCGACCGCGGCCTTCATCTTCACGCTGCTCGCCTTCGCCGCCGGCTTCTTCGTCCGGCCGTTCGGCGCGATCGTGTTCGGCCGGGTCGGCGACCTGGTCGGCCGCAAATACACCTTCCTCGTCACCATCACCATCATGGGTCTTTCGACCTTCATCGTCGGCCTGCTGCCGACTTACGCGTCGATCGGCATCGCCGCGCCGGTCATCCTGATCTGTCTCCGCCTGCTGCAGGGCCTGGCGCTCGGCGGCGAGTATGGCGGTGCCGCGACCTACGTCGCCGAGCATGCGCCGCAGGGCAGGCGCGGGTACTGGACCGCATGGATCCAGACCACGGCGACGCTCGGCCTCTTCCTCTCGCTGGTGGTGATCCTGACGGTCCGGAACTCGATCGGCGAGGAAGCCTTCGCCGCCTGGGGCTGGCGCATTCCCTTCCTGATCTCGATCCTGCTGCTCGCCTTCTCGCTCTACATCCGGCTCAAGCTGAACGAGAGCCCGGTGTTCCAGCGGATGAAGGCCGAGGGCAAAGGCTCCTCCTCGCCGCTGAAGGACGCCTTCGCCAACTGGGCCAACGCCAAGATCGTGATCCTGGCGCTGCTCGGCCTGACGGCGGGCCAGGCGGTGGTCTGGTACAGCGGCCAGTTCTACGCGCTCCTGTTCATGACCCAGACCCTGAAGGTCGATGCCAACACCGCGAACCTGCTGGTTGCCGCATCTTTGCTGGTTGCGACCCCGTTCTTCATCGTGTTCGGGTCGCTCTCCGACCGGATCGGCCGCAAGAAGATCATCATGGCCGGCTGCGCCTTGGCCGTGGTGCTCTACCTGCCGTCGGCACCCTGGTCGCTGTTCAAGCAGTTGACGCACTTTGCCAACCCGGCGCTGGAATCGGCGCAGACCAACTCGCCGGTCGTCGTCGCGGCCGATCCCAATGCCTGCTCCTTCCAGTTCAACATCGCGGGCACCTCGAAGTTCTTGACCTCCTGCGACATCGCCAAGTCCGCCTTGGCCAAGGCAGGCGTCAACTACAGTCATGAGGACGCCGCCGCCGGCTCGGTGGCGCAGATCAAGATCGGCAGCACGGTGATCGACTCCTACGAGGGCACCGGCCTCAGCGCGGACGACTCCAAGGCGAAGGCCGAGGCCTTCACCAAGGCGCTGGGCGAAGGGCTGACCGCGGCGGGCTATCCGGCGAAGGCGGATCCGGCGCAGATCAACCACTTCATGGTCTTCGTGATCCTGTTCATCCTGGTGCTCCTGGTGACCATGGTCTACGGGCCGATCGCCGCCTGCCTGGTCGAGCTGTTCCCGACCCGCATCCGCTACACCTCGATGTCGCTGCCCTATCACATCGGCAACGGCTGGTTCGGCGGCTTCCTGCCGGCGATCGTCTTCGCCATGCAGGCGGCGGGCGGCAACATCTACTTCGGCCTCTGGTACCCGATCGTGATCGCGGCCATGACCCTGGTCATCGGCTCGCTGTTCATCCGCGAAACCAAGGACCACAAGATCGACGTCTGGTAAGCGCCCGGCCGACCGGGGGCCAGTCCCCTCGGCACCTCGGCAGCTGACGGCGTTTCTCGAGCCCCCGTCCCGCGTGGACGGGGGCTTTTTCTTTGCCGCCGGCGGGATCACCCCTGCCCCAGGCGGGTTGTCCCGCCGTCTCGCGGCTGCGGGAACAATTCCAGCCCACCGCACTTAATGGGGTGCAAGTTGAGGAGTTGAGCACGATGGCGGAAGAACAGGCGGCTGCCGGGACCATCCGGCGCAGCTGGGAAGCGAGCGGCGCCGATCGCATCGACGTCAGCGAAGAATACGCGCTGAAGCACTGGTCGGCGAAGCTCGGCGTGACCCATTGGGAAGTGAAGGCCGCGGTGCGCAAGGTCGGGCCGGTGGCCAAGGACGTGGCGCGCGCTCTGGGCAGCAACGCCCGCATCTGAGGCCCGCATCTGGGGTTGGACTTGCCAGCCAGGCCGTGCTGCGGCACGACTTGGCGCGATGCGCGAAACCGTCCAAATCGACTCCATCCATCTGGATCTCCTGCGATGGCCCGGCAACGGGACGCCGATCCTCTTGCTGCACGAAGCCTTGGGTGCGGCCACGACCTGGCGCGACTATCCGGACCAGCTCGCGGCGCGGACCGGACGTCCGGTCATGGCCTGGTCGCGGCAAGGCTTCGGGCAATCGGATCCCCTGCCCGCGCCTCTCGCCCGCAACTATCTCGATCGGGAGGCGACCTGCATCCCGCGGCTGCTCGATGTGCTGGGGCTTGGGCGCGCGCATCTCTATGGGCATAGCGACGGCGCCGCCATCGCGCTGATCGCGGCAGCGACCGCCCCCGCACGCGTCGCCTCGCTGATCCTCGAGGCGCCGCATGTGACGGTCGAGCCGCAAACGACGGCGGCGATCGTCGCGGTGCGTGACGCCTATGCGAGTGGCGCGCTCCGGGCCAAGCTCGCACGGCATCACCGCGATCCGGACCGGGTCTTCGCCAACTGGGCCGAGACCTGGCTGGATCCGGCCTTCGCCGCCTGGAGCATCGAGGACCAGCTGCCCCGGATCACCGCGCCGGTCCTGCTCATCCAAGGCAAGGACGATCCCTATTTCAGCCTCGGGCAGCTCGACCGGATCGCGCGGGTCGTGCCCGCGACCCGGCGGCTGGAGCTCGCCGGCTGCGGCCATGCGCCCTATCGCGAGCGCACCAGCACGGTGCTCGAGACCGCGGCGGATTTCCTGGAAAAACTGGCCTGAAGCCGCAGCCGGCGGCGGGGCTTTTGCTTTCGCGCCCGATGGTCTAAAAGACCGCGCAAATCCTGGAATTTGCATCTTGGGAGCGCGCGGAATGGCCGCCTATCAGTACATCTATGTCATGAAGGGTCTGGGCAAGACCTATCCCGGCGGCAAGAAGGTCCTCGAGGACATCTGGCTGAGCTTCTTCCCCGGCGCCAAGATCGGCGTGCTCGGCCTCAACGGCTCGGGCAAGTCCACGCTGCTCAAGATCATGGCCGGCCTCGACAAGGAGATCGAGGGCGAGGCCACGCCCATGCCCGGCATCAAGATCGGCTACCTGCCGCAGGAGCCGCAGCTCGATCCCGAGCAGACCGTGCGCGAGGCGGTCGAGGGCGGCATGGGCGACGTCATCACCGCCAAGCAGCGGCTGGAAGAGGTCTATGCCGCGTACGCCGAGCCGGACGCGGATTTCGACAAGCTGTCCGAAGAGCAGCAGCGGCTGGAAGCGATCATCGCCGCGGCGGGCGGCGAGGAGACCGAGCACCAGCTGGAGATCGCCGCCGACGCGCTGCGCCTGCCGCCCTGGGACGCCGTCATCAAGAACCTGTCCGGCGGCGAGAAGCGCCGCGTGGCGCTGTGCCGCCTGCTGCTGTCCAAGCCCGACATGCTGCTGCTCGATGAACCGACCAACCACCTCGATGCCGAAAGCGTTGACTGGCTGGAGCAGTTTCTGTTCCGTTTCCCCGGCACCGTGGTGGCAGTGACCCATGATCGTTACTTTCTCGACAACGCTGCGGAATGGATCCTCGAACTGGACCGCGGCCACGGCATCCCGTGGAAAGGCAATTACAGTTCCTGGCTGGAACAGAAGGAAGAGCGCCTGAAGCAGGAAGAGGCGGCCGAATCGGCGCGGCAGAAGGCGCTGGCCAAGGAGCTGGAGTGGGTGCGCCAGAATGCCAAGGGCCGCCAGGCAAAATCGAAGGCGCGCATCGCGCGTTTCGAGGAGCTGTCGTCCTTCGACTACCAGAAGCGCAACGAGACCCAGGAAATCTTTATTCCGGTGGCCGACCGCCTCGGCGAACAGGTCATCGAGTTCAAGAATGTGTCGAAAGGCTTCGGCGACCGGTTGCTGATCGACAAGCTGTCATTTGCAGTGCCGCCGGGTGCCATCGTCGGCATCATCGGCCCCAACGGCGCCGGCAAGTCGACGCTGTTCAAGATGATTTCCGGCAAGGACAAACCCGATTCCGGCGAAGTGGTGATCGGCTCCACGGTGAAACTGGCGGTGGTCGACCAGTCGCGTGAATCGCTGCCCGACGACAAGACGGCGTGGGAGGCGATCTCCGGCGGGCTCGACATCATCAATGTCGGCAAGTTCGAAATGCCTTCACGCGCCTACCTCGGCCGCTTCAACTTCAAGGGCCAGGACCAGCAGAAGAAGGTCGGCACGCTGTCCGGTGGCGAACGCGGCCGCCTGCATCTGGCGCAGACGCTGCTGACCGGAGCCAACGTGCTGCTGCTCGACGAACCGTCCAACGACCTCGACGTCGAAACGCTGCGCGCGCTGGAAGACGCGCTGCTCGAGTTTGCCGGCTGCGTGCTGGTGATCTCGCATGATCGCTGGTTCCTCGACCGCATCGCCACCCACATCCTCGCCGCCGAGGGCGATTCGCAGTGGACCTTCTTTGCTGGCAATTACCAGGAATACGAAGCCGACAAGCGCAAGCGCCTCGGTGAAGAAGGCGCCAAGCCCAAGCGGCTGCGTTACAAACCGCTTAAATCATAAATACTTGATTTTATTGATAAAAACTATGGCCGAATCCCGCGGGATTCGGCCATAGTTTTGCGGCCCGCTGATCAGGCAATCAGCTGTTTGACCGTTTGGTCAACGAAGCGCAGCGTCATTTCCTTCATTTCTTCGGGCTTGAGGTTGCTGATGGGATGCGGCAATTCGATGTACGGATGGCCGTCCATGCCCTTGCCCTTGAACTGGAATACGGCAGCATTGCGGAAAGCCTGGGTAATGACGACCGTCGCCGGGATGCCACGTTTTTCGAATTCGATGGTGTCGTGCACACTGCACAACGTGCAAGACCCTCATCCACCGACGGCG
>JAYSFH010000024.1:0-15527 GCA_041913405.1 Dongia sp.
CGATGACGTCGAACTGCTTGGGCCAGCGCACGAGCTGCATGGCGCAGTTGTCGGCATACATGTGGCTCAAGGCCACGTCCTTGTATTCCGGGGCGAGCTTGGTCACTTCCTCGCGCCAGAGCACGCCGCTCTCCATCACATTGGCCTTCTCGACCGAGCAGAGCTTCTTGCTGCGCTTCTGCGCGAGCTCGAAGGCGACGCGGGCGACGCGCACGATCTCCGAGGTGGTGTAGACCTGGGTGTTGATGCCGCGGCGCTCGCCGTTCGGGAGCGTCTCGATGCCGCGCGGGGAACCGAAATAGACGCCGCCGGTCAGTTCGCGGACGATCATGATGTCGAGGCCCTTGACCAGCTCGGTCTTCAGGGACGAGGCCTCGGCCAGGGCATCGAACACCAGCGCCGGACGCAGGTTGGCGAACAGCTCCATGTCCTTGCGCAGGCGCAGCAGCCCACGCTCCGGCTTGTCGGCGAAGGGCAGGTTGTCCCATTTCGGGCCGCCGACCGCGCCCAGCAGCACGGCGTCGGCCTGCAGCGCCTTCTCCATCACTTCGTCGGTCAGGGGAGTCTTGTGCTTGTCGTAGGAGATGCCGCCCACCAGTTCTTCGCCGACATCGAAAGAGAGGCCCTGGCGCTTGTCGAACCATTGGATGACGCGCTTCACCTGGGTCATCACTTCCGGGCCGATGCCGTCGCCGGCGACGATGAGCAGTTTCTTGTTGGCGGCCATTTTTCCTGTCTTTCAGAAAAGAAAAGGCCCGGCATTGCGCCGGGCCGTGGATATCAAAACGAATCGTTTAAGCGGCGGTGCCTTGCCAGAGCCAGGGCTGGGAGAGCTGGTTCTTCTCCTCGAAGCCGTCGATGAACTTGCGCTTCTCCAGCGTGAGGCCGATGTCGTCGAGGCCGTTGAGCAGGCAATGCTTGCGGAAGGCGTCGATGTCGAAGCGGATGCGGCCGCCGTCGGGGCCGGTGATCTCCTGCTTCTCCAGATCGACGCTGATGATGGCGTTCGAGCCGCGCGCGGCGTCGTCCATCAGCTTGTCGAGCTCTTCCTTGGAGACCTTGATCGGCAGAATTCCGTTCTTGAAGCAGTTGTTGTAGAAGATGTCGGCGAAGCTGGTGGAAATCACGCAGCGGATGCCGAAATCCAAGAGCGCCCAGGGCGCATGCTCGCGCGAGGAGCCGCAGCCGAAATTGTCGCCGGTCACCAGGATCTTCGCCTGCCGGTAGGCCGGCTTGTTGAGGACGAAGTCCGGGATCTCCTTGCCTTCCGGCGTGTAGCGCATCTCGTCTAACAGGTTCTTGCCGAGACCGGTCCGCTTGATGGTCTTCAGGAACTGCTTGGGGATGATCATGTCGGTGTCGACATTCATCATCGGCAGCGGGGCCGCAACCCCGGTCAAGGTCTTGAACTTGTCCATCTTTAGAGCGCCTTCCGGTGACAAAGCGGCGGCTGTTATGGCATGGGTATGACCGGCTCTCAAGGGCCCCGCCGGTCGCTGGAATCGATGCTTGGCGAAGGGTGCCGGCGCGCGAACAAACAGGAATACGCTCAATTGCTTAGGAAAATCGCGGCTCTCGGCCTCCTCGCGCCCCTGCTCCTCGCCGGCTGCGGATCGCCGCCCGCCCCGAAGCTGCAGATCAGCCCCGCCGACATTGCAAGGCAGGCGCCGGCGCCGATCCCGATCAGCCCCCGGGTGGCCGGGATTTATGCGGGCTATCTCGAGCAGCTTTCGCCCGACGTCACCGGCGTCTTCGCGATCTCGCCCAACGGCAACCGGGTGGAATACCGCTTCTGCCGCCATCCCGACTGCCTGCTCTCCGACGACGAGGTCGCGGAACGGGCGATCTCACGCTGCAATCTCGGCGTGCCGCAGAAGGATCCCAACAACCGCTGCCTGGTCTTCGACCGCAACGGCCAGGTCAACCAGCCTTATCGCACCTGGAGCGACAGCGATTTCGACATGCCGAACCCGGCCCCGCCGGTGCTCGCGGTCAAGGACCCGGCGGAGATCGCGCCCGGACGATTTGCGGCGATGACGCCCGACGGCCAGATGATCATCAGCTTGCGCGGAGACGGCCGGGCCTATCTCTGGGATACCGGCGACGGGTTCCACCAGGCGACCTGGTCCTTGAAAGGCGACAAGGTCTGCGTCGATTCGATCGACGGCCGGGCGCAGATGACCTGCGGTCAGCTCTACGGCGCGGACAAGGACAATATCACCGGCGCGACCCTGGACCTGTTCCCCGGCAAATACCTGTCGATCACCCGGATCGCGAATACGCCAGAGTGATGTTGGGGAGTGATGAGGGCCACTGTCCTTTGCTGCAGGGCCTGTCTAGACTGCGGCACGAGTTGAAATAGCGAGACGAATCAGGCCGGATGCACAAGACCCGATGAACAAGCTGTGGGGGATTGCGATACCGGGTCTGCTGCTGGCCGGCGCCTGGATGCTGCGCGAGGCCGATCCGGCGCCGATCCAAGCCGTCCGCAACTTCGTCTTCGACAATTACCAGCGCCTGGAGCCCCGGCCCTACAATCCCGATCTGCCGGTCCGCATCGCCGATATCGACGAAAAGAGCCTCCAGACTTTCGGCCAATGGCCCTGGTCGCGCGCGACCATGGCGAAAGTGGTGGACCGGCTGGGCGAGCTCGGCGCGGCGGTGGTCGCCTTCGACGTGCTCTACGCCGAGCCGGATCGCACCTCGCCCCAGGCGCTGATCGCCAACCTCCCGGCGGATTCCGCCTTCGCCGATGTGAAGGCCCGGATGGCCGCCTTGCCGGACCCGGATGTTCAACTGGCCGAATCCATCGGCCGCGTCCGGACGGTGCTGGGTTTCGCCCTGCTGGGTTACGATCCGCAGCGGCCGCAGGCTCGGCCGAAGCCGGTCGGCGGGTTCGCCGCGGTCGGGGACAGCCCGCTCGATTTCACGCTGAAACTGCCCTACGTGGTCGCGGCCTTGCCGGTTCTGCAGGCTTCGGCGCTGGGCAACGGCGCTGTCAATGCCGATCCCGATCGCGACGGGGTGATTCGCCGCGTGCCCCTGATCCTGAACTACAACGGCGACAAGGTGGAGAGCCCGCCCGACGGCCTGTTGCCGGCTCTGTCGCTCGAGGCGATTCGCATCGCGCTGGTAGACCCCAGCAGCAAGACGTCCGGCTACACGATCCGCTCGTCGAGTGCGAGCGGCGACGTCTGGGCCAGCTCCGTAGCAGACGGCATCGGCGCATTGCGCATCGAGGACACACCGGTGGTGATCCGGACGGATCGTGCCGGGCAGCTGCTGCTGCACGACACCGGGCACCAGGAGCAACGATTCATCTCGATCGCCAGCCTGTTCAAGCCCGACTTCCCGCGCAGCGAGGTCGAAGGGCGCATCGTCCTGATCGGCACGACAGTGGAGGGGCTGAAGGATATCCAGACCTCGCCGCTGGAATCGCGCATCGCCGGCGTCGAGATCCATGCCGAGGCCATCGAGCAGATCCTGGAAGCCGCGATGGGCGGCGGGACGGGCCTGTGGCGCCCCTACTGGAGCGATTTCGCCGAGAAGAGCCTGCTCGTGCTGTTCGGCCTGCTGGTCATCGGCCTCGCCTTCCGGGCCGGCGCCATCCCCGGCATCGCCGTGGCCGTGGGTTCCGTCGCTCTTGCCATCGGCGGCAGCTGGTACCTGTTCCACAGCCGCGGCTGGCTGGTGGATCCGCTCTATCCGGCCGGCACGGCGCTGATCCTGGTGATGGCGGCGACCACCATCAACTTCATCCGCACCGAGCAGGACAAGGCGCGCATCCGCGGCACCTTCTCGATGTATCTCTCGCCGGCGATGGTGGAGCAGCTGGCGGAACGGCCCGAGCTCGCCAAGCTCGGCGGCGAGAATCGCGAGCTCACCGTCATGTTCTCCGATATCCGCGGCTTCACCAAGCTCTCGGAAGGGCTCGATCCGCAGGAACTGACCCATGTGATCAACAGTTTCCTCACGCCGATGAGCAAGCTGATCAAGGATCACCAGGGCACCATCGACAAGTATATCGGCGACTGCATCATGGCCTTCTGGAACGCGCCGCTCGACGTCCCGCACCACGCCCGCCAGGCGGTGCGGACCGCGGTCGAGATGCGCCGCACCTTGAAGCGCCTGAACGAGCAGTTTGCCGCCGAAGCCGCCGCGGCCGGGCGCAAGCCGGTCAAGCTCAGGGCCGGCGTCGGGCTCAACACCGGCATCGGCTGCGTCGGCAACATGGGGTCGGAGGAACGGCTGGCCTATTCCGCGCTCGGCGACACGGTGAATACGGCGTCGCGCCTGGAGTCCCTGTCGCCGGCTTATTTCGTCGATCTGGTGATCGGCGAGGAGACCGCCGCCGACGTCCAGGACTTCGCCCTGCTCGAGCTCGACCAGGTGAAGGTGAAGGGCAAGGCCATCCCGATCCGGATCTTCACCTGCCTCGGCACCGAGAATTACGCGGCACGTCCGGAATATCGGGCCCTGCGCGAGCAGCACGACCGCATGCTGGAAGCCTATCGCCGCCAGGACTGGGAAGCGGCCGAGGCTGCGCGCGACGAATGCCTGAAGGTTGCGCCGGAACGGCTGCATCCGTTCTACGCGCTTTACGGCACGCGGATCGGCGAGTTCAGGCTATACCCGCCCGGCCCGGGCTGGGACGGCGTCTACGTCGCACAATCTAAAACGGGTTGAGTCCGAACATTGGTTGGATCGAGCTTGCGGCACCCCCTCCCCTGCCCTCCCCCGAAGACGGGGGAGGGAGAAGCAAAAGCCCTCCCCCAAAGATGGGGGAGGGCTTTGCGCGGCACCTCCACCGCCATCCTTTCCCCTCCCCCGACTTCGGGGGAGGCCGGGTGGGGGTGCCCCGCAAAGTTTCTCTCAGGCAGAAGCCGCTGATGTCCTCAGCCGCGCTCATCGTCTTCGGCCTGGTCACCCTGCTCGGCCTGGTCAGCCTGTTGCCGCCGCTCGCGGCCAAGGTGAAGCTGCCCTATTCGGTGCTGCTGGCGCTGGCCGGTTGCGCGCTGGGATTGCTGATCCAGGTCCAGCCGCAGTCCCAATCGGCGGTCGCCAGCGATCTGATGACCGCGCTGCAGCAGTTCGAGATCTCGGCCGAGGCGATCATCGTCATCTTCCTCCCCGCCCTGCTGTTCGAGGCGGCGCTTTCCGTCGATCTCCGGAGCCTGCTCGAGGACATAGCACCCATCCTCACCATGGCGGTGGTCGCCGTGGTGATCTGCACCCTGGTGGTCGGCTTCTCGATGGCCGGGGCTTCCGATTACGGGCTGCTCGCCTGCCTGCTGCTGGGCGCCATCGTCGCCACCACCGACCCCGCCGCGGTCATCGGCATCTTCAAGGAAGTGGGCGCGCCGCGCCGGTTGTTGACCCTGGTCGAAGGCGAATCGCTGCTGAACGACGCCGCGGCGATCTCGATCTTCACCCTGCTGGTGGCGGCCATCCTCTATCCCGGCACCGTCGGTCCGGCAGGCGCGGTGGTCTCCTTCCTGATCAGCGCGATCGGCGGCGCTGTCGTCGGCATCGGCATGGGGTTCGCGACCACCAGCCTGTTCCGCATCCTCTCCGGCTGGCCGCGGGCGGAGATCACGCTCACGATCGCGCTCGCCTATCTCTCCTACTTCATCTCGGAGCATTACCTGCATCTCTCCGGCGTGGTCGCCTGCGTCGCCGCCGGCCTGGTGATCGGCGCCGCACGCAAGACCCGCCTGACCCAGGAGACGTCGGAGCAGCTCGAAGGTGCCTGGGGCCAGATCGGTTTCTGGGCGAATTCGCTCATCTTCCTGCTCGCGGCGATGTTCGTGCCGCGTTTCGTCGGCAACATGACCTGGACCGATATCGGCCTCGTCATCCTGCTCTACTTCGCCACGCTGGTTGCCCGCGCCGCCACGGTGTTCGGCTTGCTGCCGCTGTTCGAGCGGCTTCGTCTCTCGCAGCAGATCGACAACCGTTTCAAGGGCGCGATGCTTTGGGGCGGATTGCGCGGCGCGATCTCGCTGGCACTGGCGCTGGCGGTGACCGAGAACCAGGCCCTGCCGGAAGCGATCCGCGACTTCGTCGCCGCCTCGGTCACCGGCCTGGTCCTGATGACCCTGTTCATCAACGGCACCACGCTGCGGCCGCTGATCCGCCTGTTCCAGCTGAACCGGCTTTCGCCGGTCGGTGCGGGGGTGCGCGACCGCGCGGCGGTGATGACCCTGGCGGAGGTCCGCGACCATGTGGCAGATGCGGCGGAGAGCGGGCGGTTCGATCGCAACGTGACCGATGCGGTGCTGAGCGAGCTCGACGCCCGGCTCGCCGTCGAACGCTCGGTCTGCGCGCCGCTGGGGACCGCCGAGGGCGTGCTGGGGAAGCGCCAGACCATGCGCGTCGGGCTGACGGTCATGACCGCGCGGGAAAGTGCGCGCTGCCTCGATTTCCTGCATGCGCGCGTGGTGGACCGGCGGATCGCCGAGCAGATGCTGGCGCATGCCCAGAAGCTGCGCGACGCGGTGCGGCCGCAGGGGAGCGCCGGCACCGAGCGCAAGCGCTGGGAGGCGGACAAGGCCTTCGCCAAGACCTGGAAGCGCAACCTGGGCTATGGCTGGCATTTCCGCCTGGCGCTGGTGCTGCAGAACCGTCTCGGCTTCGACCGCATGCTGGCCAATGCACTGGCCGAGCGTTTCGAACTGCTGGTCAACCAGCGCCGCCTGCTGGCCGAGATGGGTCCGTTCGCCCGCGACCGGCTGGGCGCGCTGCTCGGCCAGGAGGCGACCGAGAAGCTGATCCAGCTCAACGCCGACCGCGCGAAGGCGGTGGAGGACGCGTTGCTGGCCCTGAAGCTGCAATACCCGAGCTATGCCGAGGCGCTGCAGCGCCAGCACCTCGAGCGGGTGGCGCGGGTTTGGGAAGACCGGGGCTATCAGGCGCTGCTTTCTCAAGGCGTCGTCAGCGGCGAGGTCGCGCAGGCGCTGACCGAGGAAGCCAAGGACCGCTATCCCGATATCGACCGCCGGCCGCATCTCGATACCCGGATGAGCGCCCGCGAACTGGTCGCCGGCGTTCCGCTGTTCGCCAATCTCTCCGAGGATGCCTCGAACCGGATCGTGCGCCAGCTGCGGCCGCGGCTGACCTTGCCGGAAGAGCTGATCGTGCGCAGAGGCGAGCGCGGGGAATCGATGTTTTTCATCGCCTCGGGCGCGGTCCGGATCGTCATCCCCGACGGCGATGTCGAGCTGGGTTCCGGCGACTTCTTCGGCGAGCTTGCACTCATCACCGGGCGCCCGCGCGTGACCGACGTGATCTCGCTCGGCTTCTGCCAGCTGCTGGAACTGGGCGCCGCCGACTTCCGCGCCCTGCTGGCCAAGGACCCGGCCTTGAAGGCACAGATCGAAAGCGTCGCCAACCAGCGCCTCGGCGTCAGCGTCGCCGCGGCAAAATAAGCAAACCGCGTCAAGCCCGGGCATGACGGGCTTTTAGTCGCGGTGACAGCCGCGTTTTGCCGGTGCTATAAGCTCCTCGCCTGCCAAGGCTCGCGATCTCCGCTGCCGACTTTCAATATGTACGGCTGGGAATAACGGAGACGCTTTCGGAGAGGAGACAACATCATGAATTTGGAACAAGCCCGTGGCCTGGACAAGAAGGCCTTCCAGAAATTCGCCGGCAAGCTGAAGCCGGAGACCCGCAACTTCATCGGCGGCAAGTTCGTCGACGCCAGGAAGGGCCGCAAGTTCGAGACGATCAACCCGGCTACCGGCGAAGTGATCGCCAGTGTCGCGCGCTCGGATGCGTCGGACGTCGACGCGGCCGTGAAGGCCGCCCGCGCCGCGTTCAAGTCGGGCGTCTGGTCGAAGATGGCGCCGCGCGACCGGATGAGCGTGATCTACAAGTTCGCGAAGCTGATCGAAGACAACGCGCTGCAATTCGCGCTGCTCGACACCACCGACATGGGCAAGCCGATCAGCGAGATGCTGAACATCGACATCCCCGGCGCGGTGATGACCTTCAACTACTTCGGCGAGACGGTCGACAAGATCGAGGGCCAGGTCACGGCGACGGCTTCGAGCGAGTTCCATTACATCCTGCGCCAGCCGCTCGGCGTGGTGGGCTGCATCGTGCCCTGGAATTATCCGCTGATGATGGCCTCCTGGAAGGTCGCCCCGGCGCTGGCCGCCGGCAACTCGGTGATCCTGAAGCCGGCGGAGCAGTCGCCGCTCTCCGGTGCCTTGATGGCGAAGCTGTTCATGGAGGCCGGCGGCCCGGCCGGCGTCTTCAACGTGGTGCAGGGCTTGGGCGAAGAGGCCGGCAAGGCGCTGGCGCTGCATATGGACGTGGACAAGATCGCCTTCACCGGCTCGACCGAGATCGGCAAGCTGATGATGGTCTATGCCGGCCAGTCCAACATGAAGCGCGTCACCACCGAATGCGGCGGCAAGACCCCGCAGATCGTGACCGGCGACGTGCCGGATCTGGAGACCGCGGTGCAATACGCGGTCAACGGCATCTACGGCAACCAGGGCGAGGTCTGCAACGCGGGCTCGCGGCTGATCGTCGACCAGAAGATCCACGACGACTTCGTCGATCTGTTCCTCAAGAAGGCCAAGGCCAGCTTTAACCCGGGCGACCCGCTCGACCCCGCGACCACCATGGGCCCGCTGGTCACCAAGGAGCAGCAGAAGCGCGTTCTCTCCTATATCGACATCGGCAAGAAGGAAGGCGCCAAGGTGGCGCTCGGCGGCGGCAGGCCGAAGGGTCTCGACGCCGGCTGCTATGTCTCCCCCACCCTCTTCACCGGGGTCAAGAACAGCATGCGGATCGCCAAGGAGGAGATCTTCGGCCCGGTGACCGGGGTCATCCCGTACAAGAAGCTCGAGGACGCGATCGCCATCGCCAATGACTCGATCTACGGCCTTGCCGCCTCGATCTGGACCTCGGACGTCTCGACCGCGCACAAGGCGGCGCGCGACATCGAGGCCGGCATCGTCTGGGTCAACTGCTTCGACCACGGCGACATGACCTCGATCTGGGGCGGCTTCAAGCAGTCCGGCATGGGCCGCGACAAGTGCCTGGAGACGCTGACGACCGTGACGCAGACCAAGTCGGTCTGGATGCATCTCGGCTGAGGTTGGCCGGAATGTGGCGAAAGCGGGCGGGACCGATGGTCCCGCCCGTCTTCATTTGGGCGCGACGAGCGGCAGGGTGACGGTCATGGTCGTGCCGACGCCCTTCTCGGAGCGGATGTCCAGATGGCCGCCGAGCAGGCGCGCGAAGCGCTCGACCAGAGGGAGGCCGAGCCCGCTGCCCTCCTGGCTGCGGTGATAGGCGGACTCCAGCTGGACGAAGGGTTGCCGGGCGCGTTCGATCTCTTCGGCAGTCATGCCGATGCCGGTATCGGACACGATGATGACCGCGCTCGGCCCGACCTGCCGCGCCTGGACCTGAACCTTGCCGCCCGTGCGGTTGAACTTCACCGCGTTGGCCATGAGATTGAGGATGATCTGCTTGACCAGGCGGCGGTCGGTGGTCGGCGGCGCGCAGGCGATGTCGGTCTCGATCGCGACCTGGCGCTCCTCGGCCAGCCCTTCCAGATAGCCGGCGCATTCGCCGACCACCGCGCCGAGGTCGACCGCTTCGCGGCTGGTCTCGACCCGCCCTGCTTCAATCCGCGCGAGATCGAGGATGTCGTTGATCACCGCCAGCAGGTGCTGCCCGCTCTCGTGAATGCTCTGGTAGTAGTCCCGCAGCTTTTCCGGGGCCAGGTCGCCGCCCAGCATCAGCAGCATGTCCGAGAAGCCGATGATGGCATTGAGCGGCGTGCGCAGCTCGTGGCTCATGGTCGCCAGGAAATCCGATTTCGCCCGGTTGGCCGCTTCGGTGTCGCTGAGCGCGCGCCGCAGATCGAGCTCGGTCTGCTTCGCCGCGGTGATGTCCTGGGTGACACCCAGGCTGTGCACATGCCCAGTCGCTTCGTCGCGATAGGTGCGGCCCACCTCGCGGAAGTGCCGGAGCGCGCCGTCCTTGGTCGGGTTCCGGAACTCGACGTCGTAGGTCTGGCCGGCATCCATCGCCATGATGGCTTCGAAGACGGCACGGTCCTCCGGTGGCGCGGCCACGCGCATCTGCCGGCTGCTTCCGCGCTCCAGCACGAACTCACCCGGAGTCATTCCGAACAGCGCGGCCAGCTCGTCCGAGCAGAACACGCAGCGGTCTGCGGTGGTGTCCCAGACCCAGGTTCCGAATCGCGCGAGCGCGGCGCCCTGGCGCAGCAGGCTTTCGCGCTCGCGCAGCGCTGCCTCGATCCGATGCTGCTCGGTGACATCCAGGACCGCGCATCGCACCGCAACGCGCCGGCCTTGCGCATCGAAGCCCGGCCCGCTGCGCTCCACCACGATGCGCGCGCGTCCTTGCCGGTCGGTGACGCGATACTCGTTCTGCGCCGACTCCCCGGTCTCGATCGCGCGCAGATCGGCGCGGCGGATGCGCGCCCGGTCGATCGGATCGACCAGGTCGATGAAAGCCTCGTAGCTGCCGTCGAAGCCGGCTGGATCCAGGCCGTAGATCTGCATGCCGACCTCGTCGAGCGTCACGCGTCGTGTCGCGAGGTCCAGGTCCCAGGAGCCGACTCCGGCGATCCGCTGGACGCTGGCGAGCCTGGCCTCGTTCGCCGCGAGGCGCTGCTCAACCGCCTTCTGGGCGGTGATTTCCTCGGCCGTGACGATCACATAACGCGGCCGCTCCCCCGGCACCCGGGCCAGCGACAGCGAGGTGCGCGACCAGACCGTCTCGCCCGATTTGCGGATGTAGCGCTTTTCGAGGCTCACCGTCTCGCGGCGATCGTTTTGCAGCTCTTCCACCAGCCGGAGATTGGGCTCGAGATCGTCAGGATGGGTGATATCGGCGAAGGTAAGGGTGGCCAGCTCGGCTTCGCCGTAGCCGGTCAGATCGCAGAAGCGGCGATTGACCAGCACGAAGCGGCCATGGAAATCGCAGCAGCACATGCCGATCGCCGCCTGCTCGAAGACGGCGCGGAACAGCCACGCCTCGCTGGCGGCGAGCCGGACCGCTGCGCTCGTCGGGTCGCCTCCACCCTGGTGTCGCGACACGTCACTCCCCCGGCGCCGGTGGCATTCCAGCAATTGCGCATGACATGGCTAACCTCCCGCGCGTGCTGCATTCTATCCAGCATCCCAGTCCGCATGCCAGTGCACGCGGCCAGCGAGCACGAGATCCATGCTTTTGATCCAGATCGGTCAGTATTTCTGCCCAGCATACCGGGAAATGCAAGCGACACCGGAAGGCCTGCACGTCGCCGGGGCTAGCAGACGGACCCGTCCTCGACCGGCAGGAAAACCGTGGCGGTGGTTCCGACGCCGGGCTCGGAGCGCATTTCGAGACGCCCGCCCAGCAGGCGCGCGAAGCGGTCCACCAGCGACAGACCGAGTCCGCTGCCCTCGCGGCTGCGCTGATAGGCGGATTCGAGCTGGACGAAGGGTTTGAGGACGCGCTTCAGGTCGTCCTCGTTCATGCCGATGCCGGTGTCGGCGACCTCGAGCACGACGGTGTTGCCGATGTGGCGCGTCGCGATGGCGACGCGGCCGCCGGGGCGGTTGAACTTCACGGCGTTGGCGGCGAGGTTGAGCAGGATCTGCTTCACCAGCCGCCGGTCGCTGCGGAGGCCCGGACAGGCGATGTCGGTGGCGATGGTGACCGAGCGCTGGCGCGCCGTGTGGTCCAGGTAGTGGGCGCATTCGGTGACCACGGCGGCGAGGTCCACATGGTCGATGCCGAGATCAACCCGCCCGGCCTCGACCTTTGCCAGGTCCAGGATGTCATTGATGAGATCGAGCAGGTGCCGCCCGCTTTCGCGGATCGAGAGGTGATAATCCTTGACCTTGGCCGGGTCGAGGGTTTCCTCGAGCACGAGCAGCATCTCGGAGAAGCCGATGATGGCGTTGAGCGGGGTCCGGAGCTCGTGGCTCATGCTGGCCAGGAAGTCCGACTTGGCGCGGTTTGCCTCTTCGGCGAGGCGGGCCAGCTGCGAGGCCTCCTCGGCGAGATGGCGCAGCTCGAACTCTGTGCTCTTGATGTCGGTGATGTCGTGCGACACGCCGATGCAATGCACGTGCGTGCCGTCCTCCTCGCGATAGGCGCGGCCGATTTCGCGGATGTGACGCCACTCGCCGGTCTTGTTGGCGATCCGGAACTCGATGCTGTAGGTGTCGCCGGGGACGACACTCACCGTCGAATCGAAGATGGCGGCGTCTTCGGGATGGATGCGGGAACGCATCTTCCGCAAGGTGCCGCGGTCCTCGAAATACTCCTCGACCGTCATTCCGAACAGGGCGGCCATCTCTTCCGAGCAGACCAGGCAGCGATCCTCGGTGATGTCCCACACCCAGGTGCCGAAGCGTGCAAGCTGGGCACCCGCGCGGAGCAGGCCGTCCCGCTGCTGCAAGGCCTTTTCGTTGCGACGGATGTCCGTCATGTCGCGAAAGAACACCGAAACGCCGTCCTCGAACGGGTTGATGCTGGCCGAATACCAGCGGTCCATCGCCGGGTAGTATTCGTAGGTCTCCATGCTCTGCCCGGTTTCCTTGACGGTGCGGAAGCGCTGCTGCCAGACGCCGTCGCGGGCATCGGGAAAGACATCCCACATGCGGCGGTTCAGCATCTCCGCGCGAGTCTTGCCCACCAGCGCCGCCGCGCGATCGTTGAGGTCGGTGTAGACCCAGTCGCCGCTGATCGCGAAGTAGCCGTCATTCATGCTGGAGAGGATGTCCCGGTTCCGGCGCAGGCTGGACTCGAGCCGCTGGGCGATGAGCTCCTTCTCAGTGAAATCCTCAGCCGTGACCACGATGCAGTCGGGCGCCCCGGGTGCCGTGGCGGTGCGAGAGACGGTGAGATGCACCCAGACGGCGGTCCCGGACTTGCGCAGGTAGCGCTTGTCCCGGGTCAGCGAATGCACCCGGCCGGAGCGCAGGGTCTCGAGGATCTCCAGGCAGTCGGGCACGTCGTCGGGATGGGTGACATCCTGGAAATGCCGGCCGCGAAGCTCCGCCGCCGCATATTCGAGGAGCTTGGCGAACTTGGGATTGACGTAGAGGTAGCGGCCGGTGAGGTCGCAGATGCCGATGGCGGTCGCCGCCTGCGCGAAGGCGGCGCGAAGCATCCCCGCCTCGAGCCCCTCGGATGGCATCGCGGGAAGATCCGTCGGATCCGGGCCGATTGATTTCGCGTCTTTCGACATCGTCGTCGCCGGCTTGGCCGTGCCCCTTTTAAAGAGGCCATTCCCCCGGCCAGCCCACCCCCTCCCGCCTCTGACTCTGCCACCATGATCCGACAGTTCGAGCGACCGGTATATGATGAAAATCCTTAAGATGTCCTTCCCCGCCGCCGCCGCCGCGGCGCGTCCGGAAGCGGCGATTTTCCAACGGCTTTTTCCTTAAACCTGTCAACATTCCTGCCATGCATACCGGGCAATGCATGGTGAGACTTTGTTAATTGGTCCCGCGCAGGATGAGGGCAACGAAGCGGCCAGGAGCGCCGCTCAAAGCCGTTTCTTCCTGCGGGGCGTGTCATGTTTCGGACTTCCATTTCCAAGCTGCTGATCTCCATTCAGAGCCTGATCCTGCTCAGCTTGGTCACGGTGACGGCAATCATCGCCTGGGGTGGCTTCCGGGACTTCCGGTCGGCAGAGCAGACGCTGGCGGCGACCGAAGCCGATAGCGCGATCTTCAACTCGATCCTGACCACCCGCGGCCAGCTGGCGAAGCTGACCAAGATGATGCTGGCCGACGGCAACTCGGCGGATGCGCTGAAGGAGATGCGCGCCAAGGTCGATGGCGACTTCCAGGCGGCGGTCGCGGCACTGGACGGGGCCGAACTGGCCGACCGCGACGCCGTGACGGGCGCGTTGGATGCCGCCTGGAAGGACTTGAAGGCGAAGGACAGCCTGGCCGACCAGGCCCTGGCCCTGCCGGTCGACAAACGGGACAGCGTGGTGCCGCCGGACTGGCGCGCCGCCATCAACAAGGTCAACAGCGCACTCTCGGCGATCTCGGTCCAGATCGGCAACAACGGGCGCATGCAGGATCCGTTCGTCGCCGAAATGGTGCAGGTGCGGCGCACCGCCTGGCTGATCCGCGACCAGTTCGGCAACCAGTGCTCGCTGCTGCGGCCGAGTGTCGTCAAGAGCGAACCGCTGACGCCCGAGGTGATCGGCAAGTGGCAGGCCGGCAACGGCGCCTACCAGAGCGCCTTCGGCCTGCTGAATGAGTTGATCGACCGGCCGGGCGAGCCCGCCAAGATCACCGAGGCGGTCAAGGCCGCCCAAGCTTCGGTCGATGGCGTCCAGGCGCAGATCGACAAGCTGGTCGCCGGGTTCAACGGCAGCGGACAGCCCGCCATGCCGGTTGCCGACTACAACACGCTCTGCAACAGCCCGTTCGATTCGATCATCGCTGTGGCTAAGACGGCGCTGGCCGAGGCTACCGACCATGCCAAACAGAAGCGCTCAGGCGCAGCGGTCGTGCTCGCGGTGTCCGCCATAGCCCTCGTTCTGGCGTTGCTGCTTTCGGTGCTGGCTATCGGCGCGGTTCTGCGCCGCTTCAGCAAGCCGACCGGCGTCCTGATGGACGCGGTCGCCAAGCTCTCGGCCCGCGACTACGCGACGCCGGTCACGGCCGCGAAGTATCCCGACGAACTCGGCAAGCTCTCGACCGCGCTGGAATCGCTCCGGGTCGGCGCCCTCGAGGCCGAGCGCCTGGAGAGCGAGGCCGCCAGCGCACGCGAGGCTGAGCTCAACCGCGGCCGCGAGCTGCAGGCGCTCTGCCAGAACTTCGACGCGCTGGTGAAACGGTCGCTGACCGCCATCACCGCCACCACCGACCAGCTGAAAGCGACCGCCGACGGGCTGAACCAGGTCGCCTCGGAATCGAGCCAGCAGGCCACCGCCGTCTCCACCGCGGCCAACGATGCGGCGGTCAACGTACAGACCGTGGCGGCGGCGACCGAGGAGCTTTCGGCCTCGATCTCCGAGATCACCCGCCGGGTGACCGCCAGCTCCGACGGCGCGAAGAACGCGGTCAGCGAGGCCGAGCAGACCACCCGGATCTTCGACGCACTGGCCTCGGCGGCCTCGCGCATCGGCGACGTGGTCAGCCTGATCGAGCAGGTCGCGTCGCAGACCAACCTGTTGGCCTTGAACGCGACCATCGAGGCGGCCCGGGCCGGGGATGCCGGCAAGGGGTTCGCCGTGGTGGCACAAGAGGTGAAGAACCTCGCCAACCAGACCGCAACCGCGACCCAGGAGATCGCCGGGCTGGTGAACGAGATCCAGTCGACCTCGCAGTCGGCGGTCTCCGCGATCAAGGGCGTCTCCAGCGCCATCGGCAAGATCAGCGAGGACACCATCGCGATCTCGGCCGCGGTCGAGGAACAGGGCGCCGCCACCCATGAGATCGCGAATTCGGTCCAGCAGGCCGCCCGCGGCACCCAAGAAGTGACCTCGACCATCGCGGTGGTCGCCGCCTCCAGCCAGCGCA
>JAYSFH010000024.1:15537-16774 GCA_041913405.1 Dongia sp.
GGCGGCGCCGCGACCGAGCTCGTGGGCTCGGTCGAAAGCATGCTGCAGGAACAGGCCAACCTGAAGTCAGCGGTGGAAGCGTTCCTGGCGAAGGTTCAGGCTGCCTAGACGGGTTTTTCCGGCTTAGATTGCAGGGCGGGGACGCGAGTCCCCGCCCTTGTCTATTGCGGGAAGAAACATGCAGAACCTCGTCACCATCGATGACATCGCGGCGGCGGAGCGGCTGCTCGAAGGCTGGATACAGCGGACTCCCAGCCTCTGGAGCCAAGCCTTAGGCGCCACGCTCGGCGCCCGCGTGGCCTTGAAGCTCGAGCTGCTGCAGAAGACCGGCTGCTTCAAGCCGCGCGGCATCACCAACAAGCTGCTCTCTCTCGGCGACGCGGAGAAGAAGCGTGGGCTCGTCACCGTCTCCGGCGGCAACCACGGCATCGCCATCGCCGCGATCGGCAAGGAGATGGGGATCGCCGTTACAGTCGTCATGTCGGAGAAAGCGCCACTGCGCTCCCAGGCGCGGATCAAGGCGAGCGGCGCCACCCTGCTGCTCACCCCCGATGCCGGCGCCGCCTTCGAGCTGGCGGAGAAGGAGTGTGCCGAGAAGGGCATGACCTACATCCACTCCTATGACGACCCGAAGATCATCGCCGGGCACGGCACGGTGGGGCGGGAGTTCATCGCCGACCAGCCCGACCTGACCGATGTCCTGGTCTCGATCGGTGGCGGCGGGCTGATCTCGGGCTGCGCCGTCGCCCTTAAGGCGGCGAACCCGCATATCCGGATCTGGGGCGTCGAGACCGAAGGGGCCGATGCGATGACCCAGGCGCTGGCAAAAGGCGCGCCGGAGAAGATCGCGGTGACTTCGATCGCGACCACCTTGGGCGCGCCCTCGGTCACCGACCGCACGCTCACGCATGTGCAGGCGCTGGTCGAGACCGTGCTGACCGTCTCCGATGCGGAGGCGGTCGGCGGCGTCATCACCCTGGCGGAGGAGGCCAAGCTCTGGGCCGAGCCGGCCGCCGGCTGCCTGATCCCGGCGGCGCGGCAGGTGATCGAGCGCGTGGGACCGGAGGCCAGGCTGGGCCTCGTCATCTGCGGCGGCAACGTCGCCTTCAGCGACGTCGAGGGCTGGGTGAAGCGGTTCGGGGTGTCAGTCGGCTAGGAGCCGAGCCGGGCTCGGCTCCCGCACCGTTCTATTCAGGCTCGCGCGGCGGTTCGTCGAACCCGCCTCCGGGGCTGGACC
>JAYSFH010000025.1:0-6142 GCA_041913405.1 Dongia sp.
CTTGCCGTTCTGGATCGGGGTGATTTCGTCGGTGAGCTTGCCGGCCTGGCGGGCCGTCGAGGCCTTGGCCTGGCTCTCGACCGCGAAGGCCTCCTGCTCGGCGCGGGTGATGCCGTATTTCTTCGCCACGTTCTCCGCGGTGGTGCCCATGGAAATGTAGGCGGCGGGCAGGCGGTCGTTGAGCGCCGGGTTGGGCATCGGGTTGAAGCCCATCATCGGCACCCGGGTCATGCTCTCGACCCCGGCGCAGATGAAGACGTCGCCGGCACCCATCGCAATGGCGCCCGCCGCCGAATGGATCGCCTGCATCGAGGAGCCGCAGAAACGGTTGATGGTGGCGCCCGCCACCGATTGCGGCAGGTCGGCGATCAGCACGATCAGCCGCGCCACGTTCAAGCCCTGCTCGCCCTCGGGGAAGGCGCAGCCGAGCAGCAGGTCCTCGACCTCCTTGGCGTCGATTCCGGTCTTGGCGATCAGCGCCTTGACCACGGCGGCGGTCAGGTCGTCCGGCCGGACGCGGGTGAGATCGCCCTTGTTGGCGAAGTGGAAGGGCGACCGGACATAGCCGGCAATGACGGCCTCTTTCATGACTTCTCCTTCAGAGCCGCATGGGCGGCCGCGGCTTCATCGATCAGGATCTTCTTCTGGATCTTGCCGACGGCCGTCTTCGGCAGGTCGGCGCGGAACTCATATTGGGTCGGCTTCTCGATCTTCGAGAGCTTGTCTTCCAGGAAATGCGCCAGCTGCTCCTCGCTCAAGGCGGCATCGGCCTTCAGCGCAACCACCGCCTTCACGGTCTGGCCGCGATAGGCATCGGGTACGCCGATCACGGCGCATTCGCGCACAGCTGGATGCTGGTAGATCGCCTCCTCGACGAGGCGCGGATAGACCTTGAAGCCGGAGCAGTTGATCATCTCCTTCAGGCGGTCGGTGATGAAGACATAGCCCTCTTCGTCGATATGCCCGACATCGCCGGTGTGGAGCCGGCCGTCCATGATCACTTCGGCCGTGGCTTCAGGCTTGTTCCAATAGCCCATCATCACCTGCGGGCCGCGGAAACAGATCTCGCCGGTCTCGCCGGTCGGCAGCAGGGTCTTGCGGTCCTCCAGCGAGACGATCTCGCAGATCGTGCCCGGCACCGGCAGTCCGATCGAGCCCGGCTTCGAGCCCAGCGCCGGCGGGTTGATGCAGGTGACCGGCGAGGTCTCGCTGAGGCCATAGCCTTCCAGCAACGCGGCCCCGGTCTTGACCTTGAAGGCCTTGGCGACCTCGCGCGGCAAGGGCGCACCGCCCGAAATGCAGATCTCCAGCGAGGAGAGATCGAAATTCTCAGCCCCCGGCGTGTTCAGCAGCGCGTTGTAGAGCGTCGGCACGCCGGCCATTGCATTCGGGCGCTTGCGGGCAATGAGCCGCAGCAGCTTCAGCGCCTCGAAACGCGGCTCCAGCAGCATGCAGGCACCGAAGGCCAGGGCCAGGTTCATCACGCAGGTCATGGCGAAGGCATGGAACAGCGGCAGCACGCCGACGATCTTGTTCTCCGGCTTGTCCAGGGCATGGAACCAGAGTTGGATCTGCTTGGCGTTGATGTAGATGTTGGCGTGGCTGAGCGCGGCGCCCTTGGGGACGCCGGTGGTGCCGCCGGTGTATTGCAGCACCGCCAGCGTGGTCTTGGGATCGATCAGCGGCAGTGCGATCTTGCCGTCGTTGTCGATCAGGTCCTTCATCGCAATGCAGCCCTTGTCCTCGGGCATATGCGCGATCGATTTCCGCATCACGATCGGGAACAGAAAATTCTGCGGGAAGGGCAGCTGTTCCGCCATCGGGCAGACGACGACATGCTTCAGCCGCGTGGTGCCGAGCTGGTGCGTGATCTTCGGCAGCAGGATCGCGAGATCGAGCGTCACCATGAAGTCGGTCTCGGAATCCTCGATCTGCCGCGCGATCTCCGGTTCGACGTAGAGCGGGTTGAAGTTGACGATCACGCCGCCGGCCTTCAAGCCGGCGTAGTAGAAGACGACAAACCAGGGACAGTTCGGCAGGAACAGGCCAAGCTTCATGCCCGGCTTGAGGCCGGCTTCGACCAGCCCCTTGGCCGCGCGGTCGGACAGTTCCTTGACCTCGGCATAGGTGAAGCACCGGTCCTGGAACTCGATGCAATCGTTCTCTGGAAACAGCGCCGCGGATTCCTCCAGCAGTGCGAAGACCGGCTTGGCGTGCAACGGCGCCGCCCAGTCGACCTCGGACGGATAATGCTTCAGCCAGGGATAGGACGGCGCGGCGGAATCCATGCAGTCTCCGTGTTCCGCCGTCCAACTCTCCCCCGGGAGCGATGGCGGAAGGCCAAGTCTCCCATCCTCGCCAACTGAAGGCAAATTAATGGTTAATTTTCGCGCGCCGTCGCGCCGATGCAGCCGGCAAAGCTGAAGCCGGCGAAGGACATGTTCTCGAACACCGCGAGCGCGCCTTGCTGTTGCAGACGACCGGCCAGTCCCGGCGCGTCGTCGGCGACCACCAGCAGATTGTCGAACCAGGATGCCGAGACCAGCTTCGCACCTGCAGCAGCGCTCGCCGTGACGGATTGAGCGGCATCGGTGCCGATCGGATAGAGCACGATCACGGTCCCAGTGGCCGCGGCTGGAAGGGCGGCGGCTCCTATGAGGATGGCCATCGCCGCGAGCCAGATCCCGGTGATCCAGGCCAGCAGCTTCAAGGCAAAGCGATGGTCCGACTCATCACGCAACGTGCAGCGCCGCCCGCGCCGGCCGTTCGGCGATCGGCCAGTGCAAAGCGGCGGAAGCGATACCGAGCCCGACGCTGATCCACCAGACCAGGTTGTAGGAGCCATAGGCGTCATAGGCCCAGCCACCGAGCCAGACGCCGATGAAGGCGCCGATCTGGTGGCTGAAGAAGACCAGGCCGAACAGCATCGACATGTAGCGCGGCCCGAACATCAGCGCGACCAGGCCGGAGGTCGGCGGCACGGTCGAGAGCCAGAGCAGGCCCATGGCGGCGGAGAAGGCGAGCACGCTCGGCACCGAGACCGGGGTGAGCACGAAGATCGCGATGACCGCGGCGCGCCCGAGATAGATCGCCGAGAGCAGGTTCTTCTTGCTGCACCGCCCGGCCAGCACGCCCGCGGCATAGGCGCCGATCGTGTTGAACAACCCGACGAAGCCGATCGCCCAGGCGCCGACCGCGGGGCTCAAGCCGAACCCGGCGATATAGGCCGGCATATGCACCTGGATGAAGGCGAGGTGAAAGCCGCAGACGAAGAAGCCGGCAATCAGCAACCAATAGCTCCGATGCATCGAGGCTTCACGCAAGGCGTCGCCGAGGCTCTGCTGTGCTTGCGGCATGGCAGCGGGCTCGTTGCGGCTGCGCAGGGCGAAGGCGACCGGAATGATCGGCAGGGCGGCGACGGCGAGCAGCATCAAGGCCACCGGCCAGCCCCAGGCGGCGATGAAACCCTGGCCGATCGGCGCGAACAGGAACTGGCCGAGCGACCCCGCCGCGGTGGCGACGCCGGAAGCCCAGGCGCGCCGCTCCGGCGGCAGCAGGCGGCCGAAGGCGCCGAGCACGATGAACATCGAGGCACCGGAAAGCCCGAGCCCAGTCATCACGCCGAGCGTCAGGTGGAGGGCGAAGGAGTCTTCGACCACGGCGCCGAGCGCAATGCCCGCGGCGTAAAGCAGGGCGCCGCCCGCCAGCACCCGGCCGCCGCCATAGCGGTCGGCGATGGCGCCGGCGAAAGGCTGGCCCAAGCCCCACGTCAGGTTCTGGATCGCCAGGGCCAGCGCAAAGGTTTCGCGGCTCCAGCCGCGGGTGCTGAGCATCGGATCCTGGAACAGACCGAAATCGGCGCGCACGCCGTAGCCGATCAGCGAAACGATCGCGCCGGCCGCGACCACGCGGCCAATTGTAATGTATGGGGACGTCATGGGTTCACTTTCTTGGCCGCGGCCAGGCGCTTGGCGCGTTCGGCGGCGAAGCGCGGCGTCATCGCCGCCTTGACGTCGCGCGCGGTCACCGCTTCGCCGCAGGCGGCGCAGGTCGGCACGATGTGGAGGCGGTGGTTGCAGCCCTTGTGGGTGCGGATCGTCGCCGGCCCTTGCGGCGATTTCAGCCATTTCTCGCCCCAGCCGATCAGCGCGACGAAGGCGGGGTAGAGTTCCAGGCCGCGCTCGGTCAGCCGGTATTCGTAGCGCGGCGGGTGATCCTGGTAGCGCCGCTTCTCCAGCACCTTGTGCTCGACCAGCTTCTTCAACCGGGCGGCGACGATATGCGGCGCCGCGCCGAGGTTCTGCTGGAAGTCGTCATAGCGTCGCGTGCCGAGGAAGCATTCGCGCAGGACCAGCATGGTCCAGCGGTCGCCGATCACGCCGAGCGTGCGGGCCAGTCCGCAAAGCGAATCGTCGATTTCGTCCCAGCGCATCGGCCGATCCTAATAACTTCTAATTCAGAAGTCACTGGCCGATTTTGCGCCGTCCCGGCCCGGGGTGCAATTTCAGCCCCGCCATGCCATACCTCCGGCCATGAGCTTCCAGGTCTTCTTCGACAGCATCACGGCGCCGGAGCTGCGGGCCATCGCCGGGCATTGGTGCCAGGTGCGCGGCACGCGCCGCATGCCGGCCTGGAACGACATCGACCCGATCGCGATCGGCCGCAATCTCCGCTTTGTCTGGTCGTGGAAATATGACCGCGCCGCCGACTCCTTTACCGGCCGCCTTGCCGGCGAGGACATCGTCCGCGCCTTCGGCAAGTCGCCGCGCGGCCTGCCGATGACCGAGTTCTTCACGCCCGATGTCTACCAGGTCTTCTTCCCCTGGCACCGCCGCATCGTCGTGGAGCCCGCGTTGCTGCACGGCACCGGTCTCATCTACAGCCGGGTCAACCGCAACTTCTCCGGCGAGCGCATCATGATGCCGCTGGCGGAAGACGGGGCGACCGGCGACGGCATCATCGGCGCCACCGTCTATCGCCCGCTGGAATTCGACGGCAAGCCGCCGGAGCAGCCGACCGGTCTCAATCCGGAACAGATCGCCTTCTATCCGCTGGAGAACCGGGAGTAGCGACAGCACCGCGCCGCCGCCACTTTGACGGTCAAGAGGTCGTCTTGTAGGATCGCGGCATGAGCCTCGCCGCGAGCCCGCTGCCAGCCCAGAACGAGATTCAGGCCGCGCCTGCGGCTAGGCCGGTGGTTACGTTGACCTTGTTGGCCCTGATGTGCTCGATCTACGCAATCGAGGTCCTGCGTCCGGTCGGCGGTGGTTGGAAGCTGTCGCCGAGTCTCGAGACCATCATTGCTTTCGGCGGCCTGTCTCGCGATCTCGTCATGCAGCGGGGTGAGTGGTATCGTATCCTGACCGCGCCGCTTCTTCACGGCAGCGTTTGGCACATTGCGATGAACGGGCTGGCGCTCTGGTCGGTCGGCGCCCTTCTCGAGCAGAGGGTTGGTCGCCTCTGGTTATTCGTGCTCTTCTTTCTCGGCGCGCTCGGCGGTGCCGCAGGCTCGCTTTCGCTGAACGGGGGAGAGAACCTCTCCGTCGGAGCGTCCGGGGCGATTATGTGCATGGTCGCCGCGGCGCTGGTCGTGCTCTTTCGATCCCATGACCAGCGTCGGCGGGAAGTGCAGAATGAATTGGGGCAGGCGATCTTCTTCTCGCTCCTGCCTTTGATCGGAATTGGCGGCGGCATCGACGGTGGTGCGCATCTCGGCGGTACCCTAACGGGACTCGCGATGGGCGGTCTGCTCTGGGCCACCTGGACGGACAAAGCTCCTGCCTCAAGCTGGACTTACCCTGCGCGCTTGCTCGCCGGATTTGGGGTGGTCCTGTTCGCGGTCGCCATTGAGCGCGCCGTGATCTTGCACCCCGCTTATGCGCGCACGGATGGCCTCATTCCTGAAGACGAAATGCCGGCTGCAACCGGATGGAAAGCGGACGATTCCATCCTGCGTCTGGGACCCGGACTCATTCAGCGCTACCCGAATGATCCGCGTTCGCATTGGCTCCAGGCCCGGATCTTTCGTCTAAGCAAGACCAAGGATGCCAGCGGTGTGGAGCGCGAACTCAGGGCTGCGCTGTCGGATCCACTGTTGGAAACGCGTTTCATGCCGGACCTCAAGCGCAGTATGAGCTTCGAA
>JAYSFH010000025.1:6152-7239 GCA_041913405.1 Dongia sp.
CTTCATCGACCAGGGACGCCTCGACGAGGCGCTCGAACTGGCTGCGCCTTACTGCAGGACCACGGACGATATCCTGGTCAGCTTCTCCGGCGTCACCTGTCAGTAGAGGCTGCGGTCCGAGACCTTCCAGCGTCTTTCGAGCCTGAGCCTCAGCTCCACTTCCGCGTCACGCTTTCGACCGCGGCGGTCACGATGCGCCGGGGCAGGAAACGCATGGCGGCGGTGGCGAGGTAGTTGCCGGGGCCGACGATATGGACGGTGCGATGACCGAGCGCCTGCAGGCCCTCACGTACAACCCGATCCGGCTCGTGCATGGAGAAGCCGAGATGCTCGATGCCGGCGCGCTCGAAGAAGCGCGTCTTGGTGGCCCCGGGGCAGAGCGCCAGGATGTCGATCGGCCGGTCGGAGAGCTCCTCCGCCAGCGCCTCGGTGTAATGCAGCAGGAAGGCCTTGCTCGCCGCATAGGTGGCGAAGAACGGCATCGGGCCGAAAGCTGCCGCGCTGGAGACGTTGATGATCCCGGCGCGGCCCCCCGGTTCGCCCTCGGGGTCGCTCTGCCTGGCCTCGGCTCGGCGCAGCATGCCGGGGATGAGGGCGCGGCAGATCTCGACCGGGGTCAGCGCATTGACCTTCACGATCTCCGATTCCCGCTCCGGCGTGTTCTCGATCACCCGGCCGAGCCGGCCAACGCCGGCATTGTTGATCACCAGATCGACCGCGGCGCTCTCGGCCGCTGCGATCGCGGCGCCGCGCTCCCGGTCATCGGAAAGCGCGGCAGGCCGCGGGCGAAGGCCTCGCCGATCCCGCTGGAAGCGCCGGTGATCAACGCGGAGCGAAACGCCATCAAATACTCCCCATGACGGGCGAATCTTAGCTTTCGGAGTGGCGCGGTTGCAATCCACCGCCGTCTATGGCACTTGGCCCAGGGCGATGCTTGTCCCTTCCGGCCAGATGGATATCCACCCCGAGCGACCCAGGACCCCGATCGACCATGAGCGAATTCCGCACCCTCGACGACCTCGACTTTCGTGGCAAGCGCGCGATCGTGCGCCTCGACCTCAACGTCCCGATGAAGGACGGCAAGGTG
>JAYSFH010000025.1:7249-16765 GCA_041913405.1 Dongia sp.
TTCGACGCGCATCGACCGCTCCGCGGCCACCTTGAAGGAGCTGGTCGGCAAGGGCGCCAAGGTGATCGTGATGGCGCATTTCGGCCGGCCCAAGGGCAAGCGCGCGCCGGAATTCTCGCTGCAGCCGCTGGTCGCGCCGTTGTCGAAGGCGCTCGGCCGTCCGGTCGCCTTCGCTGAGGACTGCATCGGCGCTCCGGCGGAAGCGGCGGTCGGCAAGCTGAAAGACGGCGATGTCCTGCTGCTGGAGAATCTCCGCTTCCACGATGCGGAGGAGGCGAATGACGCCGGCTTCGCCAAGGCGCTGGCCGCACTGGCAGATATTTACGTGAACGATGCATTCTCGTGTGCGCATCGCGCCCATGCCTCGACCGAAGGCATCGCAAAGCTCTTGCCGGCTGTCGCCGGGAGACTCATGCAGACCGAGCTCGATCATCTCAGTGCGGCACTCGGCAATCCGAAGCGTCCGGTGATGGCGATCGTCGGCGGCGCCAAGGTCTCGACCAAGCTCGACCTGCTCGGCAACCTGGTCGGCAAGGTCGATCTGCTGGTGATCGGCGGCGGCATGGCCAACACCTTCCTCTTCGCCGAGGGCAAGGAAGTCGGCAAGTCGCTCGCCGAGCGCGATATGGCGGAGACTGCACGCAAGATCGTTGCGCAAGCCAAGCAGAAGAACTGCCGCATCGTGCTGCCGGTGGACGCGGTGACGGCCGGCGAGTTCAAGGCCGGTGTCGCCACCAAGACCGTCGATATCAACGCGGTTCCGGCAGACCAGATGATCCTCGACGTCGGGCCGAAATCCGCCAAGGAGATCGGCGATCTCCTGAAGACCTGCAAGACCCTGGTCTGGAACGGCCCGGTCGGCGCCTTCGAGACGCCGCCTTTCGACCAGGGCACGACCGCGGCTGCGAAGGCCGCCGCCGCGCTCACCGCGTCGAAGGCGCTGCTCTCGGTCGCGGGCGGCGGTGACACCGTCGCGGCGCTCGCCCATGCCGGCGTGGTCGACCAGTTCTCTTACGTCTCGACCGCGGGCGGCGCCTTCCTGGAATGGCTGGAAGGCAAGGACCTTCCCGGCGTCGCCGCCCTCAAACGTCGATGAGCGACGACGCCCCACAGCAAAAGGGCAACTTCAAGCTCTCCATTCCCGAGGGCGACAGCCTCGAACGCCTGGTCTGCGTCGATTGCGGCTTCATCAACTACGAGAATCCGAAGATCGTGGTCGGCTCGGTCGTCCACGAGGGCGGCAAGATTCTGCTCTGCCGCCGTGCGATCAACCCGCGCAAGGGCTTCTGGACCTTGCCCGCCGGCTTCATGGAGCAGCATGAGACGACCATGGCGGGCGCCATGCGCGAGGCCTTCGAAGAGGCGAATGCTCGAATCGAGATCGAGACGCTGCTGGCGGTTTATTCGATTCCGCGCCTCTCCCAGGTGCAGCTGATCTACCGCGCGCACTTGGCGGCACCGGGCATTGCCCCCGGCCCGGAAAGTGTCGAAGTCGGCTTCTTCGGATTTGACGAGACCCCCTGGCAGGACCTCGCCTTCCCTTCGGTGCATTGGGCCCTCGGTCATTTCCGCGAAGTCGAAGGGCGCAGCGGTTTCGCACCCTTCAACAACCCGCCGGGCGAGTTCGGGGACCTGAAGCCGGGGCTTTAGCGCGGCCGCGGCTTCGCCCGCGCCGTCGGTTCCGCCTGCAGCGGATCGTCGGGCCAGAAGTGTTTCGGATACTGGCCGCGCAGGTCGGCGCGGACGGCGGCATAGCCGTTCTTCCAGAAGCTGGCGAGATCGCGGGTTACCTGCACCGGCCGCCGGGCCGGCGACAGCAGGTGCAGCAGCAGCGGCACGCGTCCGCCGGCGAGCCGCGGCGTATCGACCGCGCCGAACATTTCCTGCAGCCGCACCGCCAGCACTGGCGCCGCGGGATCGCTGTAGTCGATCGCGATCCTGGAACCGGACGGCACGGCGACATGGGTCGGCGCCGCTTCGTCGAGCTTCTTCTTCAGCTTCCATTCGAGCCGGGCTTCCAGCGCCGCCTTGAGGTCGATGCGGGTGAGGTGGCTGCGGCGCGTGATCCCGGAGAGGAACGGCGTCAGCCAGTCTTCGAGGCCGGCCAGCAGGGCCGCATCGCCGAGATCCGGCCATTCGCCGCCCTCGCCCTGGGCCGCGCGCAGGAAGGCGATGCGCTGGCGCCAGGCTTCGATCTCCGGCGTCCAAGGCAAGGCGGCGAGGCCCATCTCGCGGATGCCGGTGATCATCGCGGCAATGACGGCCTCGCCCGATGGCGTTGCCAACGCCCGCTCTTCCAGCACCAGCGACCAGAGCCGCCGCTCGGATTTGGCCTCCACGGTTTCGGCCCGAGAGTTCCAGGCGATGGCTTCGATCGTCTCGATCGCCTCGGCGAAATCGCTCTCGATCTCGGCCAGGGTCAGTGGCGCAGCGAGGAAGATTCGGGCCTCGCGGCGGTCGCCGTCGAGCGCCGCGACCGCCAGGAAGTCTTCGCGCGCCAGTGGATCGGTCTCGGCCAATCGAGCGCCCTTGCCGTTGGAGAGACGGTACTGGCCCGGACCGCCGCGCCGCTGTGCCAGGCGATCGGGATAGGCCAAGGCCACGACCGCACCGACGGCGGCGCGCGCAGGCTTGCGATCGAGCGCAATGCCGAGCTGCTTGCGCCAGGCTTCGGCGGAGCGGCGCACCCGGTCGCGCGCGCCGCGCTCGGCGCTCCCCTCGCCATGCAGCAGGTCGAGGCGATGCCGGAGATCGGCGTCCGTGGCGCGGCCCTTCACCAGGTCGCGCTCGGAGAGCAAGGCCGCGAGATCGCAGGCCAGCGAGCCGAGGCCCTGGTCCTCCGCCTTCAGCATCATATGCGCCAGCCGCGGATGGGTGCCGAGCTCGCCCATCGCCTTGCCATGCCGCGTCGCGCGGTGCTGCGGGTCGAGCGCGCCCAGCCGGCGCAGCAGATCGCGCGCCTGGGCGAGCGGCGCCTCCGGCGGCAGATCGAGCAAGGCCAGTTGCGCGGGATCGGTGGTGCCCCAGGTCCCGAGCTCCAGCGCAAAGGGCGCTAGATCGGCGGAGAGAATCTCCGGCGGGTCATAGGCTGCGAAGGCGCGTTCGCTGGCCTCGCTCCACAGCCGGTAGCAGATGCCGGGCGCGGTGCGTCCGGCGCGGCCCCGCCGCTGGTCGGCTGCGGCGAGCGAGACGCGCACCGTGCCGAGGCGCGTCATTCCCGTCGTCGGATCGAATTGCGGCAGCCGCTTCTGCCCGCTGTCGATCACCAGCCGGATGCCGTCGATGGTGAGCGAGGTCTCGGCGATCGAGGTCGCGAGCACGATCTTGCGCCGGCCGCCTGCGTCGGGCTTCAGCGCGAGGTCCTGCTCGGCGAGGGGAAGGTCGCCGTGCAGCGGCAGGACCGCAACGTCAACTCTGGCCAGCCGGTCCTCCAGGCCTGCCTGCACGCGCCGAATCTCGGCGAGGCCGGGCAGGAAGACCAGCGTGTCGCCGGCTTCTTCCTGCGTTGCCTGCAGCACCGCCTTGGTGACCCGGTCCTCGATCCGTTCGACCATGCGTCCCGACCCGTCGCCGAGATGCCGCGTCTCGACCGGGAAGCCGCGGCCCGCGCTGGCGAGGCTCTCGGCTTCCGGCAGCAGGGCGGCGACCTTGGCGGTGTCGAGCGTCGCCGACATCACCACCAGCCGGAGGTCCGGACGCAGGCTCGCCTGGGATTCGAGCGCCAGCGCGAGCGCGAGATCGCCGTCGAGCGTGCGCTCGTGAAACTCGTCAAACAGGATCGCGGCGACGCCCTTGAGCTCGGGATCGCCCTGCAGCTGCCGCAGGAAGAGTCCGGTGGTGACGCTTTCGATCCGGGTCTTCGGCCCGACCCGCCGGTCCAGCCGGACCCGGTAGCCGACGGTCTCGCCGACCGCTTCCCCCATCAGCTCCGCCATGCGCTGGGCCGCCGCCCGCGCCGCGAGCCGCCGGGGCTGGAGCAGGATGATCCGCCCACCCGGCTTCGCCCAACCTGCTGACAGCAAGGCGGGCGGCACCCGGGTGGTCTTGCCGGCCCCAGGCGGGGCTGACAGGACCAGATTGACCCTCCGGGTCAAGGCTTCCTGGATCTGCGGAAGGAGGGAGTCGATCGGAAGTGTCTGCATAATCAAATAGTTAAACGCAGCTTGGCGCCGCCCCGGGGTGCGGCCCGGTCCGGCTGGCTATGTGAAAAGCGCGTAAGGATTCTGTCAGGCACGACGGTTAGCTTACAGCCAGTCCACGGTTCGAACGGCCGGTCGCGGACCCCCGATGGGGAGGCGGCCGGGAGACGGTGCGGGGCGCACCGGCGGGGCAAGTTATATCGGAGTTAGGAAAAACATGCGGCTCCTGCTGGTTGAAGATAACGATCGTCTCTCGGAATTCCTGGAAAAGGCTCTGCACGACAGTGGCTTCACCGTCGATCGCTGCGCCAGCGCGCAGGACGCCGATGCGGCCCTGGCCGGCGTGAAATTCGACGCCACCATCATGGATCTCGGCCTGCCCGACGGCGATGGCCTCGGGCTGGTGAAGTCCATGCGCACCCGCGGCGACCAGACGCCGGTGCTGATCCTGACCGCGCGCGATGCGCTCAACGACCGGGTCGGCGGCCTCAACGGCGGCGCCGACGACTACATGGTGAAGCCTTTTGCCATGGAAGAGCTGATCGCGCGGGTGAAGGCTCTGCTGCGCCGCCCGGGCGCCGCGCTCGGCGTCGAGCTCACCCTCGGCAACGTCACCCTCGACACCACCGGCCCCAACCTGACCGTCGCCGGCAAGCCGGTTTCGCTCACCCGGCGCGAGGTGACCCTGCTCGAAATCCTGCTGCGCCGCCCGGGCAAGGTGGTCAGCCGCAACGCGATCGAGGACGGGCTCTACGGCTTCAACGACGACGTCGGGTCCAACGCGCTGGAAGTGCTGGTTTCCCGGCTGCGCAAGAAGCTGATTTCGGTCGGCGCCGACATCCAGCTGCACACCGTGCGCGGCGTCGGCTACATGGCCATGGACCGCGGTTGATCGCACCCCTTGATTGCTGATGGGATCGGCGCGCCGGGGGCGACTCCGCGCGCCGAAAGCCTCATGAACCGGTCGCCGTACCCGGGCCCGGGCGCTACATTGGGCGCCATGGGTTCCAACCGCGCCTCGCTGCAAGCACGCCTCATCCTCCGGCTTTGCGTCGTGTTCGTCGCCTTCTTCGTGGTCGCGGGCATGGTGGTCTTCCTGATCTATCACACCGATTCGGAAGAGATTCCGTTCGACGTGCTGGTGGACGACCTGCGCGCCCTGAAGCTTGCCGTCACGGTCGAGGACGGCGGCCGCGTGACGGTGGATGAGACCAAGTTGTCGCCGAGCATCGGCTACATGGTCCGCACGCTGGACGGCGCGGTGAAGCTCTCGGGCGGCCGCCATGCCGACGAGCTGCAGGCGATCGAGACCCCGGCCATCGACGAGGTCACCGAAAGCTGCCGCCTCGCCGGCAAGGAGCGGCCGCAGCGCGCCCGCCCCCGCAACCGCCAATGCAGCCTCTCCGAGCTGCTCGAGATCAACGGCGACACCCTGGTCATGCAGGTGACGCGGCGGATCTCGCCGACTTCGACCGCGCTCGACGCCTTGTTCTACGAGTGGCTGGGCGAATATCTCCCGGTCACCCTGCCGATGCTGCTGGTGCTGCTCACCGCGCTGATCTTCACCCTGCGCGGCGCGATGAAGCCCCTGGAGCGGCTGATGCGCTATGCCCGCGCGATCAACCCGGCGCAAACCGGCGTGCGCCTGCCGACCGACGATCTGCCGAAGGAGCTGCTCGGTGCGGTGGAGGCGGTCAACGGCGCGCTGGAGCGCCTCGACCGCGGCTTCCAGGCGCAACGCGACTTCCTGGCCGACGCCGCGCATGAGCTCCGGACGCCACTGGCGATCCTCGCCGCGCATCTCGACAGCATGCAGGACCCGGCCGGCACCGCCGCCTTGCGCGCCGACGTCGAGCGGATGACCAAGCTGGTCGGCCAGCTGCTGGTGGTGGCGCAGCTGGAAGCCCTGACCATCCGCCCGGACGAGCAGGCGGACCTCTCGGAGATCGCCGCCGAAGTGGCGATCCTGATGGCCCCGCTTGCGGTGAAGGCCGGGCGCAACGTCGCCGTGCTCAACGCCGAGCATCCGGTGCCGGTGCGGGGCAACCGCGATGCGCTCTATCAGGCTCTGCGCAACCTGGTCGAGAACGCGCTCAAATACACGCCGCCCGGCACCGAGGTCGAGATCGAGCTCGATCCCAGCGGCGGCGTCGCGGGCTCGGACCGCGGCCCCGGCATCCCCGAGGAGCAGCGCATGCTGCTGTTCCAGCGCTTTTGGCGTGCCGACCGCCGGCAATCCGGTGGCGCCGGCCTCGGCCTCGCCATCACCCACCGCATCGCCGCCGCTCATAACGGACAGCTGCTGGTCGATGACAATCCCGGCGGCGGCGCCAGGTTTACATTGCGCGTGCCCAGGGTCGGTTGATCGTCGGCTGAGCGCCGGCTGACAAGGTCGCCATTCTCCGGCATAGTCGGCCGGGGGACGGCAGGAAATGCCGTGGACAAGGTCGAAGACGTCGAGTCCGAGATCGTGCGCGCGGGCCATGCCTATTGGCTGGCCCGGAAGCGAGACCGCGCCTTGCCGTCACGGGGCGATTTCGACCCGCCGCTGGAGATCCCGAGGCTCATCCCGAACATCATCATCTTCGACGTCTTGCGTGAGCCGCTCGACTTCGTCTACCGCCTGATCGGCTCGAAGATACGCCCGCACCTGATGCAGGACCTCACCGGCGTGCGGATGTCGGATGTCGCATACCAGCGCGCGGGCAGCACGATCTGGGCGCATCAGGCCTGGGTGGTCGAGCATGTGGCGCCGCGCTTCCTGCGCCCGCCTTATGTCGGCCCGCACAAGGACTTCCTGTTCATCGAGGCGGTGATCCTGCCTTGTGGCTGCGACGCGCGGGTCGACAAGCTGATGGTGTTCGCGGACTTCATCCGTGCGCTGCGGCCGCGTCCGGCTTGGGGCAGCTAGCGAATCAGATCCTCCTGGTCGAGCTTGCCGTCGTAGCGGAATCCGCCCTTGCCGTCGGGCTGGAAGATCGCGGCCTCGCCGGGCGCGAGCTTGACCCCCGCCACGCGGCGCACCTGGTCCTCGGTGTCCACCAGCACCGTGTTGGTCCCGGCGATGGGCGGCGCGGCCAGCATGCGGCTGACGAAGGCAATGTCGTAGAGCTGGGCCCGCAGCGAGGCACGGCCGAAGGCGAGCTCCGCGGTCTCCCGGGTGCGGCAGAGCGGCAGGGCGTAGACATCGCCGATCGGCACGCCGAAGGACTGGAAGGCCAGCCCGATATGCGCTGCTTCGCCGCGTCCCGCGGCCGTGAGGTTGCGCTGCTTGCCGCAATCCGCGAAGGCGGCGGGCGGCGAGTCGGCGCCGAGCGGCTCGCGCGGCCCGGACAGCCGGCTGGCATGGCGCAGGTAGATCACATAGCCGCCCTTGGTCATGGCGCGCTCGATCAGCGCCTCCCGCGCCTCGCTCACGAGGTAGGGCGTGCTGGTGGCGGCTGCGGCCAGTGCCAGGATGCCGGCGGCGGCGCGGCGAACTCTGCGGGAGGGCATGCGTTTCACTCTCTTGTTCCCGGGACCGCATCTTCCTCCACCGATATGACAAGCGGCTGTCCGCTGTGATAGAACCACCCGACGTGCGGGCAGGGACGGGCATGAACCGATTGGGGGATATCGAGAATTCCGCGGAGGGCGGACGCCTGGGACGGCGCCGCCTGATGCTGGCATTCGGCGCGGCGCTGCTGCTCGGCGGCTGCGGCTGGCGACCGCTCTATGAACGGCCGGGACCCGCCACCAATTCCGGCGGTGTCAGCACCGAGCTTGCCCAGATCAAGATCGACCCGGTGGTGCCGGATTCGAACATCGATCCGCTGCACGGCTCGACCGACGCGCTCTACGATTCGCGGGCGGCGCAGTTGCTGCAGAACTACCTTAAGGATGCGCTGAACCCCTACGGCCCGCCGAGCGCGGCGGCCTACCACCTGGCGATTCAGTTGCAGCAGCAGACCCGCGCCGCGGCCTCGCTCGGCAACGGCCAGGCGACCCGCGAAGACCTGATCATGATTGCGGAATACGAGCTGAACGACGCCAAGGGACAGACGGTCCTGAAGGACGTGGCCAACATCGTCACCAGCTACGACATCCTGCGCGAGCCCTACATGGACATCTCCTCGCGCCGTGATGCGCAGCAGCGAGCCGCGGCGCAGATCGCCGAGGCGATCCAGACCCGACTCGCGGTCTTCCTGCGCAAATAGCGCGCTGGTCCGGGACCCAAGTCGAGCCTGCGTTCGACCTGCCGCCAAGTGTCGCAGAGGCTGGGAATAGCCCGGTCAATCTGCTTCAATGCCGCCCAACAACGCCGCCCATAGCGGACAGGCTGGGAGTGGGGCAGCAACCGGGGGCCAAACCGGGATCTTGAAGCGTCTGGCGGTCGGCATCGGCCTCGCCAAGCCGAAGAAGGCAAAGAGCGGCGCGCCCGCCGCCACCGAAACCAAGATCGACCAGACGCTCGAGCAGGTCCTGGGCTGGCTCGCCCTCGACCGCGCCAAGCGCATCCTGGTCTCCGGCGACCGCGCTTTCTTCGACACCGTGACCTCCAGGGCCACCGGCCTCAGCACGACCTGGACCTCCTGCCTGGTCGAGGAGCTGCGCCAAGGCGCCGCCAATCCCGATCAGATCGATTTCGCCGCCTTCGACGCCGTGGTCTGCGGCGGCAGCCAGGCAGGCCTCTCCTTCCGCCACGGGGTCGCCCGCATGGCCGAGGTCGATCCCTCGAAGCCGGTGCATTGGGTCGGCTCTGACTGGGAATTCTGCGGTGGCACCTTGCCGATCCCGAGCGAGGCCGAGGACGCCGAGGCGCTGCTGTTCAATCACTTCCAGCACTACTTCGGCATCAAGGACCCGCTGCTCTACCGCGTCGAGGTCTATCACGGGGCCGAGCGCAAGCATTTCACCCGGATCCTGCAGCCCAATGAATCGCTGGTGATCCGGCTCTCGGATTTCTTTCCGAAGCGCAGTGAGGCCGCCTGCATCGCCGCCTTCGTTGCGCATCCGATCCTGACCCGCGGCCGTCACTATCGCCTCCGGGTCTGCGCCGACATCTTCTGGCGCGACTCCTTCACCACGCTCCACAGCGCGCATGAGTTCAAGCGCAGCCCGAGCCACAAGTTCGAGTTCCGCGCCGCCAAGGACAGTGTGCGCGCCGGCGACATCGTCCTCACCATCCCAAATTATGCCCGGGACCTCGGCGAAGAGCGGACCGTCGCCGTGACCGGCGCCGACGGTGTCGCGAGCCTCACGCGCCGGCCGGAGGCCTATGTCGAGGAGGTGAAGCTCACCCGCAACGGCGGCGCCGAGCCCTTCTTCGGCTGGAAGTATCGGGGTTACGGCGGCTCCTTCTGGTACAGTTTCGAAGGCCAGCAGGCGGTCGGCCTGG
>JAYSFH010000026.1:0-14356 GCA_041913405.1 Dongia sp.
GGTCACGGTGAAGACGTCGTTCAGATACATCGCCACCGGATCGTCGAACTTCTCCTCCAGGCCGAAGGCGGCGCTGGGCGTCGACGGCGTCAGCACGACATCGACGTCCTTGAAGGCGTCGGTGAAGTCCTTGAGGATCAGCGCGCGGATGCGTTGGGCCCGCAGGTAATAGGCGTCGTAATAGCCGGCGGAGAGCACATAGGTGCCGATCATCACGCGGCGGCGCACTTCCTTGCCGAAGCCTGCGGCACGGGTGAGCTCGTACATGTCGTCCAGGCTCTCGCCCGGCACGCGCAGGCCAAAACGCACGCCGTCATAGCGCGCGAGGTTCGACGAAGCCTCGGCTGGCGCGATGATGTAGTAGACCGGCAGCGCATACTTGGTGTGCGGCAGGGTGATCTCCTTGATCTCGGCACCCTGCTCCTTCAGCCAGGCCACGCCCTGGTCCCAGAGTTTCGCGATCTCCGGCGAGAGGCCGTCGAGGCGATATTCCTTCGGCACGCCGACCTTGAGGCCCTTGACCCCGCCCTCGACCGCCTTGCGGTAGTCGGGAACCGGGATATCGACCGAGGTCGAATCCTTCGGATCATGGCCGGCCATGGCGCCGAGCATGATCGCCGTGTCATCGACGGTGCGGCACATCGGTCCTGCCTGGTCGAGCGACGACGCAAAGGCAACGATGCCCCAGCGCGAGCAGCGGCCATAGGTCGGCTTCAGCCCGACGATGCCGGTGAAGGCCGCCGGCTGGCGGATCGAGCCGCCGGTATCGGTGCCGGTCGCCGCGAGCGCCATCCGCGCGGAGACGGCGGAAGCGGAGCCGCCCGAGGAGCCGCCGGGCACGAGCCGCGTGTTGTCGCCCTTGCGGCGCCAGGGATTGGCGACCGGGCCGTGATAGGAGGTGCCGTTGCTGGAGCCCATGGCGAACTCGTCCATGTTCACCTTGCCCAGCATCACCGCGCCCGCCTTCCAGAGGTTCGCGGAAACGGTCGACTCATAGGTCGGGTGGAAGCCGTCCAGGATGTGCGAGCCGGCGGTGGTCAAGACGCCTTCAGTACAGAAGAGATCCTTGATCGCGAGCGGGATGCCGTCCATCGACCCCAGCGGCTGGCCGCTGGCGCGCCGGACGTCGGAGGCCATCGCCATGGCGAGGGCGCGTTCCTTGGTCTCGGTGATGAAGGCGTTGAGATCGCGGTGCTGCTCCATCTGCGCGAGGCAGGCCATGGTGAGCTCGAAGGACGTGAACTCCTTCTTGGCCAAGCCGTCGAGCGCACCGGCGATGGTGAGGTGGTTGAGGTCGGTCATTATTCGACCACCTTCGGCACGACGAAGAAGCCATGCGTCGCATCGGGCGCGTTCTTCAGCACCTTGTCCGGATCGCCGCCGTCGTCGATGACATCGGCGCGGCGCGGCAGGTCGCGGCTCTGCACGCCCGCCATCGGCTCGACCCCGGTCACGTCGACCTCATTCAGTTGCTCGATCCAGGTCATGATGCCGTTCAACTCGTTGACGAGCCCGGGCAGATCGGCGTCCTCGACGCGGATCCGCGCCAAGGTCGCGATATGCTTCACCTGCTTCTGGTCGAGGGACATGGCTGAAAGCTCTAATTTCTAAAGGAAAATCGCGGAAAATCGGGCCGGAAAATCGCAGATCAAGCCGGCCATTGCAAGAGCAGATGGCCGAGCGTGTAGACCCCGAAGGCCACCAGCAAGGCGCCCGCCGCCCAGTTCATCCAGGTCAGGGCCTGCTCGGAGATCTTGTGCCGGATGACCCCCACCCCCTGGCTCAGGAACAGCCACCAGGCGGCCGAGCCCAGGAGGACACCCAGCACGATGATCGGGACCGCCGACATGCTGGCGGCGCCGGCGCCGGGCACGCCGGCGAAGATCGCCATGAAGGTGAGGATGGTCGCCGGGTTGGCGAGTGTCAGCACCAGGGTCTTCACGAAATCCGCCCAGAGGCTGATCGGAATCTCGTCGGTGCCGTTCTGGACGTTGGGCTTGGTCAGCCAGAGATGGATGCCGAAGCCGATCACGAAGATGCCGCCGCCGAGCTCCAGCCAGAAGCGCTGGGCCTCGATGTAGCCGCTGATCGCCGTCACGCCGAGCACGCCGATCGCGCCGTAGATCGCATCGGCCACCGCAGCACCCAGGCCCGCAGCGAAGCCGGCGATCCGGCCGCGCTCCAGGGTGGTGCGGATGCAGAGCATCCCGATCGGGCCGACCGGGGCGGCGACGGCGAAGCCGATGCCGGCGCCCTTCACGAGCATCCAGATATTCGCAAGCAGGTGTTCGATCATTGACCGCTGCTGGGGACCGTGGTGTCGATCTCGCGGGTCTCCTTGGCGGAGGAGAGCGCGATGATGGAATGGGTGCGCTGAATGCCGCCGATCGATTTAACCTGCTCCGAGAGGAATCGCTCCAGGTGGCCGGTGCCGGTCAGGCGCAGCTTCAGGAGATAGGAGTAATCGCCGGCGACATGGTGACACTCGAGGACTTCGGGCCGCTCCCGCATCCGCTTCAGGAACTCGGGCTCCTGCTTCAAATCGGCGAGCTCGATCAGGATGAAGACCAGGAACTCGCGGCCGAGCGCCGCCGGCGAGACCTCGGCGGTGATCCGCCGCAGGACGCCCTTGGCCCTGAGCCGCTTCAGCCGATCGTTCACGGCCGAAGCCGAGAGCCCGACATTCGAACCGAGCTCGGCGTAAGAGACCTGACCGTCTCGCTGCAGGATTTGCAGCAGCACGCGATCGATATCGTCCAGCATTCCCTCTCCGCGCCCTCTTTCGGCCGAACAATAGCGGCAAATGCGGGGCTGTCATCGAATAAATTGCGCTGTTGCAACAGGTTGTCGCATCCGATCGCCCGGGAGGCCGGAGAATGCGGAATTTTCGCGGCCGCGTATCGCGCGGCTTGACCCGGATGCCCGCCGGGTCAATAGATTCAAGGACATAATGATTCAGTTTTGGCCCCAGGAGTTGACCCGGGTGACGTTTTCTTCAGGCTTGGTTCGATCGGCCGCCTTCATGGTGGCCTTGGCGATCGGCGTGCAGGTGCTGGGTCCGGTTCTGGCTTTCGCGGACGGCGATTTCGGGCCGGAAGGAGCGCCGCCCCCGGCCGTCGCGCCGAACGGGTTGCCCGGCGACCTCGCGACCGACGCAGTCGAGGTGACCGATGCCGACGCGATCCGGCAGAAGCTCGACGAGCTCACGATCTATGGCCGCTACTACGACGGCGAGAACTGGATCGAGTATCACCTCACCGATGGGCGGACGGCCTATTGGGAGAAAGGCTGCACCTATCCCGGCAAGTGGTGGGTGCAGGACGGGCAGGTTTGCTACGCCTATCCCAACTATCGCAACGGTGCGGCGAACTGCTTCATCCTGTTCGTGCGGCCGGACGGCAGCGTGCAGTTCGTCGCGATCTCCGACGACGGCTCCACCTATCTCGCCTCGTTCAGCCTGAAGGTCGAGCATGGCAACACCGCCAACCTGGCGATCGGTGAAAAGAGTCCCTGCGTCGGAGTCTGATCTCATGCCGCGCGCTGCGGCCGTCGCCGCACTGCTTATGCTGGTCGCAATGCCGGCGACGGCGGAGGATGCGCCGCCGCTGGGTGAACCGATCACCAGCTCCGCCGAGATCACCAGCCGGATGGCCGGCAACACCCTGAGCGGCGTGCTGAAGGAGACCGGCGAGAGCTGGACCGAGTTCTACTGCGACAGCGGGCGCAGCCTCTACGAGTTCGGCGGCATCAATCTCGGCAAATGGTGGACCAAGGACGGCAAGGTCTGCTTCGCCTATGAGTACAACGACTATCAGCAGCCCCGCTGCTTCGACATGTTCGGCAAATCCGACGGCTCGCTCGCCTTCAGCGGCACCGACGATGCCGGCGGCCCGCTGACCTTCCTGAGCGGCCCGCCGGTGCCGGGCGATCCCCATCATCTCGAGGAGCGCGCGCTGCATGGCTGCGCGCTGGAGCCCTCGGTCTAGGGAAGCGGTCGCGGCGTCGCGACTTCCCGGCCGTCGAAACTGCCGCTGAGGCTGCGCGCCTCGGTCGTGCTGTCGTGGCGGTAGACGATCTCGCCCCGATGCGCACCGGAAATCTTCACGTCGAGGGTCAGCCCGTCCGGCCGCGTGCCGCCGTCGGCATCGATCGCCACACCGCTGCCGCTGACATCAAGCCCCGGCCAGAGGGCGCAGCGGTCGAAGCTGTATTCGACGCCGCTCCGCGCGGCGTTCACGGTCAGGGTGCCGCCGAAGTCGCAGCCGAAAGCGAGCTCGCTGTAGGCGTCCCAGTTGGCGAGGTCGCGCGACTGCCCCAGCTCGGCCTCGATCGCCTGGGCGAGGCCGAAGGCGTTGCCGGTGCCGGCGAGGGTCAGCGGCACATAGCGGTCGATGAAGTCCTGCTTGCAGAGCTGTTCGCGCTTCTCCGGCTTGCGGCCGTCGAGCAGCAGGCCGAAGACGATGCGGTCCGGGCAGTCCAGGCCGCGGCCCCAGATCACATGCGGCCCGCCCTGCATCGTCACCATGTAGGCATTCTTCGCCTGGTCGAAGACCGCGTAGCCGTTGTCCACCGGCGTCGCCGGGTCGCTGTCGGAGCTCAGCACCAGGGTCGGATAGTCGCCGCCGGCAAAGGCAGCGGGACGCTCCGCGCGGCCCGGCACCGGCCAGAAGCTGCAGGCCAGGCGCTCGGCGTAGAAGTCGCGGATCAGGCGCGGCGCTTCCGGTGCCAACTGCCGGGCCTGGTCGAGGATCTCCTGCGTGTGCCGGACCGGATCCTGGCCGGCATCGCCGAAATCGGGGCAGGTGATGGCGTAGTAGGCGCCGCCATACCAGGTGGGATCGTCGGCCGGCTCGGCGGTCTCCGGATCGACGCTGAGATTGTCATAGCCGAGCCGGAGCAGCGGCACGAAATTGCCCTTGGCCGATGCGGCGAGCGCGCGCAGGAAGCTCATCCGGCTGTCGGTGTCGTAGAGCGCGTAGAAGGCGTTGGTCTCGAGGATGGCGGCGGTCATCTCGCGCTTGGCGAAGCGGCCGCTGGCTAAGGGATAATCGACCGGCTGCGGTGCGGCGGCAAGCTTCGCGGCCAGCGCGTCGTAGACCTTTCCGGCCGGGGCGCCCATGTCGGCATGGCATTCGGCCAAGGCATCGCAGGCGGCGAAGGTTTTGGCCAGCAGCTTCTCGGCGCTGCGCACGTCGTTTGCATAGAACGCCGTTGCATCGCGGGTGAGGTCGAGCACGCCGTCGAGGACCAGGCCTTTCAGGGTCAGCGGATAGCGCGCGGCATAGACCTGCGCGAACTGCGTGCCGTAGCTCTCGCCGTAGAGCCAGACCCTGGGACTGCCGATCGCCTTGCGGAAGTCCTCCAGATCCTGGACCGCGTCATCGGTGGAGAGATGCGGCAGGAGTTCGGCATGCGGCGTCTCGGCGGCGCAGGATTCGGCGAAGGTCTTCGCCGCGGCGATTGCCGCATCCGGCCGGTCGAGCGAGAAGGTCGTGCCGTCGAAAATAAGCCCGGCTTTCGGGCAGGCGATGCCGTTCAGCGGGCCGACGCCGCGCTGGTCGAAGAAGACGACGTCCATGTCCTCGGCGAGGCGCTTGTCGAAGCTGGCGAGGTAGCTGTCGGCGACCGCCAGGCCGCTGCCGCCGGGACCGCCCACGGCATAGAACAGGATGCCCTTGCTCTGCTTCTCGGCGAAGTTGATCGCGAAGCGGACCGTGATGGTCTGGTTGGAGCCGGGCTTCGTATGATCGACCGGAACGGCGAGATCGACGCAGGTGAGCGCGCTGTCCGGGCAATCCTTGCCGCCGAGCCGGCTGACCGCGGCGCGCAAGGACTCGGCGGCAGCCAGCTGCGGGATCGCCGTCAGCAGCAGCGCCAGGGCGAATCCGAATTTCCGAAGCGGCATGAGAATCCCGAAGCGCTGGATCGAGGCGACAGGCTAGACAGCGCCGGCCACGAGAGCAAGTCAGCGCCGATAGGATCGGAGGATCTGGCGCTGGACGTCGATATAGCCCGGCGCCGTCACCTTCAGCCGCGCGGCGATGGCGCGGTGGACTTCCGGCAGGCGGTGGAACGGCACCGCGGGATAGGCGTGATGCTCGGCGTGATAGGGCATGTTCCAGGCCAGCGCGCGCATCAGGGCGTTGGTGGTGGTGGTGCGCGTGTTCTCCAGCATGTCCGGCACCAGCGGGCAGAGCCCATGCTCGGCCATGAGATAGAGGCGCAAGGCCGGCTGGCCGAGCAGCGCGGGAATGACCCAGTAGAGCAGCGCCGCGTTGCTACCGCTTGCCACCGAGGCGATGAGGACGAGGGCATAGATCACGAGGACGACGCGCGCCTCGACGATCACGCTGCGGCGCTGGCGATCGTCCTTGTAGAAACCCTCCGGGGCGCTGCCGAGGGCATGGCCGATCGTGCCGCGGGCCTGTGCGATCCAATAGGGCATGCCGCTCACATGCCAAAGCCATTGCCGCAGGTTGGCCGGCTTCGGCGCGGCCAGCTCCGGATCGCGCAGTGGATCCTGGGTGAAGCGGTGATGCGCGAAATGAAAGGCGCGGAAATATTCCCGCGGCAGCAGGATCAGCATGCCGAGCAGGAAGGCGATGCCTTCGTTCAAGGCGCGGGTCTTGAAGGCGGTGCGATGGATGCACTCGTGCAAAGGCGTGAACAGGAAGATCAGCACCACGCCATGCGCCCACATCGCCGGCCAGAGCCAGAGCGTGCCTTGCGACTGCCAGATCAAGATGCCGGTCGCCAGGAGCGCCGCCGCGTGGTCGGCGAGATGGAACAGGCCGGGCGCGTCCGAGCGCCGACTCCAGAGGCGGAGCTGCTCTCGGTCAACAGTCTCGCTCATGACCCCAGCGTAGCAGCAACGCCCTACTCCACCGTCACGCTCTTCGCCAGGTTGCGCGGCTGGTCGACGTCGGTGCCCTTGGCGACGGCCGCGTGGTAGGCCAAGAGCTGCACCGGGATCGCGTAGAGGATCGGGGCCACGAAAGGATCGACGGTCGGGAGCTCGATCGCCGCCATCGCCTTGTCACCCAGCTTGGCGATGCCGTGCTTGTCGGAGAAGAAGATGACGCGGCCGCCGCGGGCGCGGACTTCCTGGAGGTTGCTGGCGGTCTTCTCGAACAGATCGTCGCTGGGGGCGACCACGATCACCGGCACGTTGTCGTCGATGAGCGCGATCGGCCCGTGCTTCATCTCGCCGGCGGCATAGCCTTCGGCGTGGATGTAGGAGATCTCCTTCAGCTTCAACGCGCCCTCGAGCGCGATCGGATAGGAAGACCCGCGGCCGAGGAACAGCACGTCGCGGCACTCGGCCACTTTCAGCGCGATCTCCTTCAGACGCGCGTCGTGGTTCAGGACCTCGGCGGCGCGCGCCGGGACTTCGGTCAGCGCGGTCGAGAGCTCGGCCTCGCGCTGCTCGTCGATGGCGCCGCGGGCGCGGGCGGTGGCGATGGCCAGCGCCGCCAGCACAACCAGCTGGGTGGTGAAAGCCTTGGTCGAGGCGACGCCGATCTCCGGACCGGCCAGCGTGTGCAGCACCGCGTCGGATTCGCGGCCGATCGTGCTCTCGGGCACGTTCAACACGGCGATCACCTTCTGGCCCTGGGCCTTGGCGTATTTGAGCGCCGCGAGCGTATCGGCGGTCTCGCCGGATTGCGAGATCACCAGCGTCGCGCCATCCTTGTCCATCGGGGCTTCGCGGTAGCGGAACTCCGAGGCGACGTCGAGCTCGACCGGGAGACGCGCGATCCGCTCCAGCCAGTATTTGGCGACGAAGCCGGCGAGATAGGCGGTGCCGCAGGCGACGATGGTGAGCTTCGAGATCTTCGCCAGATCGACGGGCAGCGGCGGCAGCTCGACCCGGCGCTTCAGCGGGTTGACGAAGGCATGCAGCGTGTCGCCGATCACGGCGGGCTGCTCGGCGATTTCCTTCATCATGAAATGGGCGTGGTTGCCCTTGCCGATCAGCGCGCCGGAGAGCGCGGTCTTCTTGACCTCCCGGTTCACGCGGCGGCCGTCGTTGTAGATGGTCGCGGTGTCGCGCGAGATGATGACCCAGTCGTCCTCGTGCAGATAGCAGATGCGGTCGGTGTAGGGCGCCAGGGCCATCGCGTCGGAGCCCAGATACATCTCGCCGTCGCCATAGCCGACCGCGAGCGGGCTGCCGCGCCGCGCGCCGATCATGATGTCCGGCCGGTCGGCGATCAGGATCGCGAGGCTGAAGGCGCCGTGCAGGCGCGGCATCATCTTCGCCATCGCCGCCTCGGGATCGAGGCCCTGGTTGAGGTAGTGCGTCAGCAGATGTGCCACGGCTTCCGTGTCGGTCTCGGTCTCGAACTTGCGGCCGGCGGCGGCGAGCTCGTCGCGGAGCTCCTGGAAATTCTCGATGATACCGTTGTGGACCAGCGCCACGCGCTCGGTCGCGTGCGGATGGGCATTGGTCTCGTTGGGCCGGCCATGGGTGGCCCAACGGGTATGGGCGATGCCGATGACGCCGGGCAAGGGTGCTGCCTTGAGCCGCGCCTCGAGATTGCCGAGCTTGCCCTCGGCGCGGCGGCGCTCGATCTTGCCGTCGACCAACGTCGCGATGCCGGCGGAGTCATAGCCGCGATATTCCAGGCGCTTCAGTCCGTCGTAGAGCAGCGGCGCCACCTCCGCCTTGCCGATGATGCCGACGATGCCGCACATGCCGAATTAACTCCGTGATTTCTTGAAGGCTTCGCGCGCCGCGCGAAATTTCGCCGCCCAGCCGGGCTTGTCGGCCTGGGTGCCACGCGCAACGGCCAGCGCATCCGGCTCGACGTCGCGGGTGATGACGCTGCCCGCCGCGACGATCGCACCGGCGCCGACCGTCACCGGCGCCACCAGAGACGAGTTCGAGCCGATGAAGGCGCCGTCGCCGATGACGGTCTTTTCCTTGAGGAAGCCGTCGTAATTGCAGGTGATGGTGCCGGCGCCGATGTTCGACTTTGCGCCCACCTCGGCATCGCCGAGATAGGTGAGGTGATTGGCCTTGGCGCCCTTGCCCAGCACGGCGTTCTTGGTCTCGACGAAATTGCCGACATGGGCGTCGCGGCCGATCTTCGAGCCTGGGCGCAGCCGCGCATAGGGACCGATGACGGCGCCGCTCTCGATCGCGGCGCCTTCGATGTGGCAGAAGGCACGGATCTCGACATTGTCCGCGACGCTGACGCCGGGGCCGAACACGACGTTGGGGCCGATGGTCACGTCCTGGCCGAGCTTCGTGTCGGCGCAGAGGAAGACCGAAGCCGGATCGGTCATGGTGACGCCGTTGTCGAAGGCGCGGGCCCGGAGGCGCTGCTGGCAGAGCGCCTCAGCGGCGGCGAGCTCGGCGCGGCTGTTGATGCCGATCAGCTCGTCGGCCGGCGCCTCGACCACGACGGCGCCGAGACCGCGCGCGCGGGCGACGCCGACGATGTCGGTCAGGTAGTATTCCTGCTTGGCGTTCTTGTTCTCGATTGCGTCGATCAGCGCCCAGAGCACAGCGCCGTCGATCGCCATCACGCCGGAGTTGCAGAGGCCGATCGCGCGCTGCTGCTCGTCGGCATCGCGATGCTCGACGATGGCGGCGAGATTGCCTTGCGCATCGGTGATGAGGCGGCCGTAGCCGGTCGGGTCGTTGGGGCGCATGCCGAGCACCACGACGGTCGGGCGGTCGGCAGCTTCGCGGCGCGCGACCATGCGGCCGATGGTCTCGGCGGTGACGAAGGGCGAATCGCCGAACAGCACCAGCACGGTGCCGTCGATCCGGCCGATGACCTCGCGCGCCGCGGCGGCGGCATTGGCGGTGCCCAGTTGCTCGTTTTGGATCGCGGTGGGATGGGGCGCCACTTCCTTGGCGACCGCATCCATGCCGGGGGCGATCACCACCGCGGTCTTCGCGACCTTCAAGGCCGCCAGATTGCCGAGCACATGGCCGACCATGCTGCGCCCGGCGATCCGGTGCAGCACCTTCGGCAGGGCGGATTTCATCCGCGTGCCCTTCCCCGCTGCCAGCACGATGGCGGCGATTTCACTCATGGCTAGACCCTTGGCTTGAGACCCCGTTTGAAACGACAAGACCGCGCCGCTTGCGATAGCGCGCAAAATGCCATATCCCCGCCCGCGGGTCCAACGGGGCTCTCATAGCGACGGAACACGGCGAAAATATGACTCGGACTCTGATTTTCGACCTCGACGGCACCCTGGTGGACAGCGCCCCCGACCTCGCCACCGCGTTGAATGGATTGCTGGCCGAGTTCGGGAAGCCGGCCCTCGCCGAGACCACGGTGCGCGCGATGGTCGGCGACGGCGCGGGCGTGCTGGTGCAGCGCGGGCTCCAGGCTTCGGGTCTGAGCGACGCCGACCAGCCGGCGGCGTTGCAGCGGTTCCTGGCGCTCTATCGCGATTGCCTGATCGACCGGACCCGGGCCTATCCCGAGGTCGAGGCGACTCTCGAACGGCTGCAGGCCGAGGGGCATAAGCTCGGCGTCTGCACCAACAAGCCCTATGACCCGACGCAGCGGATCCTGAAAGCGCTGAAGCTCGATCGTTTCTTCGGTGCCGTGATCGGCGGCGATTCGCTGCCGAAACGCAAGCCCGATCCCGAGCCCTTGCTGGCGACGATCGCTGAGCTCGGCGGCGCGACGTCGAGCGCGGTGATGATCGGCGACAGCGCCAACGATGTGCTCTGCGCCCGGGCCGCCGCGGTGACCGCGATCCTCATCCCCTCCGACTACGGCAATCCGGCGGACGGCGCCGACATCAAGCTCACGCGCTTTGCCGAGCTGCCGGCGGCGCTCGCGCGGCTCTGAGGCGTCAGGATTCCGTCAGGTATTGCCGGTCGGTGCGCCTTCGCGTCGTAAGTCTTCGCATTAACCGCGTCGCTGCTTGCGCATGCGCAAGATCCGCCGCATAGAGATGGCAAGACAACGTCGTTCTCCGGGGGATCACCATGAAGCGGTTCGTGTTCGCGTTGGTTGCGGGACTTGCCTTTGCCGCGGCCTGCCTGCCGGGCAAGTCCTTTGCCTTCACCTACACGCCCTATCAAGCGGGCGACAGCTTCACGCTGTTCGGCGCGATCGACGGCACCGGCATTGTGAACACCTATACCGTTCTGCCGATCGACCTCGCTGCGCCGACCCAGCTGGTGGATTTCCATTTGCAGGACGACCAGTACAACGGCATCCCGGAGCTCACTTTCGAACTGAGCGTGCTCGATTGCACCTCCGGCTCCTGCATCCATCCGTCGCTTTACAGCTCGCCGACCGCCATCGTCAGCTTCACCGCGCCGAATATCCTGCTCAATCCCGGCAAGTACATGCTCCAGGCTTACGTGACCCTGCTCACCGCGCCGGGCGTCGAGCGGTTCGACGGATTCACTTTCTCGGGCAGCTTCGCCGCGGCGCCGATCGCGACCACGCCGATCCCCGCGGCCATGCTGATGTTCGGGACCGGTCTCGGCAGCCTCGGCGGCTTGCGCTGGCTGCGCCGCCGCCGGCGCAGCGCGGACGCCTGAAGCTTCCGCCCTACTGCACGCCGATCAGGTCGAACACCATCTCGCCCAGGGCATTCTGGGTGTAGATGCGCACCGGCACGGCCGGCATGCCCGGCACGGCATTGGCGATCCAGATCTTGGCCGATTCCGGATAGAGCTGGGATTGCATCGCCATCGGCGAGAAGCCCTGGATCAGCTGCGGCGTCGCCTGGCAGGCGGTGGCGGGGCCCTCGTAGTAGGAGCGCTTGTACATCTGCACATTGCCGGCGCCGACCTCGGTGACGCTGAGATCGTAGCGGCGCACGCCGTCGAACAACTGGTAGCGCGCGGTGCAGGTGTCCTTCTGCGCGTAGTTGGCGATGACCGCGAGGACCAGGCTCGCCGGATCGATCGTGCCGTTGGCGGTCCCTTCCGCTTCCGCCTGCTGCGCCTGGCGGGTCAGCGGCACGGCCTTGATGTCGACCTTGCCGTTCTTGCCGTAAGTGAGCGTGACGCTCTCGGTCTTCGACATGATCTGGCCTTCGGAGTGGAACTGGGTCGGCTTGGCCTGGGCGACCGCCATCCGGCCGTTGGCGGAGACCGTCATGCGGTAGGGATAGAGCGTCGCCAGCGACCCCTGGGTCACGATATTGGCGTTGAGGCCATAGACGCCGTCGGTGACCGCCCCGTTGGCCCCGACCGGCAGGTCCGCCTGGGCGGTCATCTGCAGCACCGGAAAGCCGGCGAGATAGCCGAGATAGGTCAAGGTGACCGGTTTCGCCGCCGCGCCGCTGAGCGGCAGAGCCGCAAGGGCGAGGGCCAGGCACGCGACTCGACCAGATATCCAAGTCATTGAATTTCCTTCAGAAAATCCACAAGGGCCGGTTCAGCGCCGGGCCCTGCAAGGAATATGAGCATTTCGGCTGCCCGCAGGCTGACGGTCAACCGCCGCCTGGGCCGGGGCGTTCCTTAGCGGCGCACTTCACGCGGGTTTGACCGGCGGCGGGCAGCCTGCCTCGGACCGTTTGACAGGCGGAGGCGCTGCGGCTAAACAACCGGCCTTCCACTCGCCTCCCCCGGTTCTTCGCGGGGAGAGCGCGGTCGGTCCCGGGTGCGTAGCTCAGCGGGAGAGCACTACCTTCACACGGTAGGGGTCACAGGTTCAATCCCTGTCGCACCCACCATCGGCTCCGCAGAATCCAGCCTAGTTCACGCCTTGGCTTTCTCCGTGCCGAAGGCCAGCATCGCGTCGCCGATCTCGGCGTTGCCGCGGCGCTTCAGGGTCTCGCCGGCTTCGAGGATGTCGCGCGCTTCCTTGTTCTGGCTGAGCTTGAGCTTGCCCACGAGTTGGGTGATCTCGATCTCGATGCCGACGATGTTCTTCACCATCATGTCCATGTAGTCCCTCGGGCTGTCGCTCATCTTCCACGGATCGGGTTGCGGGGATTCATGTGTCTTGGTCAGACGCGCGATCACCGTGCGCACGTAGCGCTCGTCGTCGCGGATGGTGGCGCGGCCGTGGGCATGCGCCACCCGATAGTTCCAGGTCGGCACCTGCTTCTTGGTTTCACGCTTGCTCGGATACCAGTTGGGCGAGATGTAGGCGTCGGCCGCCCGGAACACGACCAGCACAGCATCGCCGGTGGCGATGTCCTGCCAGACCGGGTTCGCGCGTGCGACGTGGCAATGCAGGATGCCGGACGGCCCTTCATCCCGGCTCAAGTGAAACGGGATGTGGTTGGCGTCCATGCCGCTCCGCCCGTTGGTGAACAGGATGCCGAGCGGAGCCTTTTCGATCAGATCGTGAAGAACCTCGGCATCGGGCGCTTCGAAATGCGCTGGAACGTACATGGTCACTCCCTGGGATCGAGCCGCGGCATGTCTTCGGCCGTTTCGCCGCGGCGGATTCTCACAGATCGCACTTGCCGCCGCAGCCGCGTTTGACAGTTGCGGGAATGTATTTATATTGACCCCTATAGTCAATATAATGACCAGGCGATGACACAGGCTGAATCCAAGACGCCCGAGACCGGCGATGCCATGAACGAGGCGATCGCGCGCCGGGTCGGCGCGCTGCGCAAAGGCAGCCAGCTGACCTTCGACGAGCTGGCGGCCCGCAGCGATATCAGCAAGGGCATGCTGGTTCAGATCGAGCAGGGCCGCGCCAACCCCAGCATCTCGACCTTGTGCAAGCTGGCGGCGGCGCTGCGCGTTTCCGTCGCCGACCTGGTGAGCGACGGCGAGGGGCCGAACCCGTCGGTGCGGATCGTGCCGCCCGGAACCGCGCCGGTGCTCTGGCATGGCCCGAAGGGCGGTGCGGCGGCCCTGCTGGTGGGGTCGGAGGGGCCGGACATGCTGGAGCTCTGGGACTGGAGCTTGTTGCCCGGAGAGCGGTTCGAGGCCCGGCCTCATCCCGCCGGCACCCAGGAGCTGCTCCACGTCGTCGAGGGCACCTTGGCGCTGGAAGTCGATGGCCGCAGCCATCTGGTGAGTGCCGGATCCTCGGCGGTGGCCCGAACCGACTGCGCCCACGCCTATGTCTGCCACGGCAAGAAGAAGGTCCGCTTCTCGATGGTGGTCTACGAGACCGCGCCGAAAGCGTGACGCGCCTCAAAGCATAGAAGCCGCATATGTACACGCTGAGCATCACGGTCGCGATCCTCTCGCAGGTCCTCTATCACTTCGCGCAGAAGGCCCTGCCCTCCGGCACCAGGCCGTTCCTGCTGCTGGCGGTGGTCTATGCCATCGCCACCGTCTCCTGCCTCGGCCTGGCCACGGTCGGGGCCAGGCCGCTGGCCATGAGCGACCTCAAGCCGTTGTTGAGCTGGCCGGTCGTGCTGCTGGCGGCCTCGGTCGTCGGGATCGAGATCG
>JAYSFH010000026.1:14366-16692 GCA_041913405.1 Dongia sp.
CTATCTGCTGGTCTATCGCCAGGGCTGGTCGGTCGGACTTGCCTTCAGCGTCGCCAGCACGGCGACGGTGGTGCTGCTGGCCGTCACCGGGATCCTGCTGTTCCGCGAAAGCCTCAACGGTTGGCAAATCCTCGGGCTGGGACTGGCGGTCGCCGGGACCTGGCTGGTCGTCATCCATCGCTGACATCGAACATGAGCCTGAACATGACACCCAGCATCGACCCGCGCATCGCAAGCCTCGCACCGGATTTCAAGGCCGTCAGCATCGTCATGGAGGTCGGCGAAAAGCTGCGCGACGCCGTGGCGGAACAGGCGTTGCAGGAGGCCTACGCTGCCGTCGCCCGGAACGAGCCGAGCTGGGGGCCGGCGCACCTGGCCGCCTGGGCGCAGGCCTTCCAGAAGTTCGGCGCCAAGCCGCAACGCACCCCCTGCTCCGCCGAAGCTCTGCGCAAACGCTTCCTGCGCGACAATGCGCTGCCGCGCGTCAATCCGGTGGTCGATCTCTACAACGCGATCAGCCTGCAATACGCGATCCCGGTCGGCGGCGAGAATCTCGACGCTTACGCCGGACCGCCGCGGCTGACGCTTGCCGACGGGTCGGAAACCTTCGACACGATGAAGGACGGCGCGCCTGCCGTCGAAGCGCCCGAGCCGGGTGAGGTGGTCTGGCGCGACGACCAGGGCGTCACCTGTCGCCGCTGGAACTGGCGGCAAGGCGTTCGCACCCGGCTCGACCCGGATGCGCGGCGGATGTGGTTCATCCTCGAGAGCCTCGCACCGATGCCGGTCGAAGCACTCCAGGAAGCCGGCGACAAGCTGGTCGCCGGGCTGCGCAGGATGTCGCCGGCGGCGCGGATCGAATCCAGCCTGATAACGGCGTCCTGAATCTCAGGCCGCCAGCCAGCGATGCCGGCCCTCGGCATCGACGATCAACGCGCGCGCGGCGCCGGCCTCCCGCAGCATCCGCTCGAGCGCATCCGGGGCCAGCAGGGTCGCGGCGGTCGCCAGCGCGTCGGCGGCGGTTGCGTTGCCGGCGACCACGGAGACGCTCGCATAAAGCTGCGGACAGGCGCCGGTCGCGGGATCGAAGATGTGGTTGAAATGTCCCGCCGGATCGAAGCGGAAGCCATAGCCGCCCGAGGTCGCCAGCGCGGCATCGACCAGCGGCACGTCGGCGAGAAGTGCATCCCGGTTCAGCGGATTCTCGATGCCGGCGGTCCAGGGACGGCCGCTGTCGCGCCCGCCGACCGCGAAGATCTCGCCGAGATCGACCAAGGCGTGGTCCAATCCCTCGCCGCGGAAGAACTCGGCGATCCGATCGGTGATGTAGCCCTGGGCGATGCCGTTCAAGGTCACCTGCATGCCGGGGCGGGCGAAACGGATCTCGTCCGGATCGACCTCGATCGCCCGGTAGTCGACGCGCGCCGCGGCTTTGCGGATCAGGTCCTGCGCGGGTCCCTTGGGATCTGCGCCGGGCTTCAGGAAATGATCGGCATAGACGGTCCAGAGCGGCTGGACGGTCACGTCGAATCTGCCTCCGCTCAAATGGCCGAAGCGCTGCGCCTCGGTCAGAATCCGGACCAGATCGAGCGGCGGATCGCGCAGGATGCCGTCACGGTTGAGCGCGGACAGCGCGGATTGCGGACGATAGAGGCTCATGATCGATTCGACCCGCTCCAGTTCCTCGATCGCGGCGGCCACCAGCGCCTTCGCCCGGGCTGGATCCGAATGCCGGACCTCGATGCTGGCGAGACTGCCCATGGCGATGCCGCGCCAGCGCGCGGCGGCCGGCTCGGCGGCAAAGGCACGCGCGCCCGCGCCGGCCAAGCCGCAGGATGCGGTGGCGGCGGCGATGCGGATGAAGCGGCGGCGATTGACCTTCGATCGCATGGCGCCCTCTATTGGTTTAAGGTTTCAGCCAAGGCGGCCCTCGCCTCCTCGAAGCTCACGACCTTGCCGCCATGCGCCGACGCGAATGCCGCCGCCGCGTCCTTGGCACCGAACGGAACCGCTTCCGCCCCGCCCATCGCCCCCTGCCGGTCGCTGCCGACGACATAGACGGCGTCGGTGGCGATGATCCAGTTCTCGCCGCCCGGATTGTCCCAGCTCGGCGCCTTGGCCATGTCGCTGACATAGATCGCGCCGATATCCTTGGGCTCCTCGGGCAGGCGCAGGAAGTTGATGGTGTCCCTGACCGAGGTGAACCAGACCGGGGTGTCGGTGCCGCGCAGCAGGATCTGGCCCTTCGGGCCGCCATGCTCGGTCAGGAGCATGCCGCAATAATAGCCGGTGGCATCCGCCGCCATCGCATGCGGCGCCGGGATCG
>JAYSFH010000027.1:0-16617 GCA_041913405.1 Dongia sp.
CGGAAGATGAAACGTGCGGCGGGTGCGGTCGCCTGCCTGGGCTGCAGGCTGACGCCTTTCAGCCCGCGTCGCCGCAGCCCCTCGAGCACGCCCGGTAGCAGCAGGCGCGTCACCGGCACGGCGCTCTCCTGCGGCTCGGTGATCGCGGCGTCGTGCAGCAGCAGGATGCCGCCTTCGAGATCTCGGGATTCCATCAACCGCGCCGTCGTGTCGGCGCAGGCCTGGCGAAGCTCCGCCTCCGGCCGGATCTCGCCGGCGATGCGGTAATCGGCGATGGCATGGCTCCACCAGGCGAACTGGACGTCGGGGTGGAAGCGCCGCATCGCGCGGTGGAGTGCTGCGTCGCGCAAGCCGGCATTGTAGGGCAGGCGGATGAGATAGGTCGTGGGCGTCGGACGATGCTTTGCAAGCAGCGCCTCGGTGCGTGCCATCGCCTGCGCGGCCTCGTCGGCTTGCGCCGGGCCGTAACGCAGATGGTCCCAGCCATGGGCGTAGACCGTATGCCCGGCTGCGACCAGTGCGCCGACCAGCTCCGGATGCTCCGCGACCCGCACGCCGCAGAGAAAGAAAGTCGCCTTGGCACCGGCCGCTTCGAGTGCGGCGATCAGATGCGGCGTGCTGGCGGGATCCGGCCCGTCGTCGAAGGTGATTGCGATCTCGCCGGGGGTGTCGATGCGGCGGATGACGGGCGACCACTGGCCGAAGGAGAAGCGAAAGGGGATCAGGGCTCGGCCTCCGCGCTGGCCGTCCCCGCCGCGGAAACCGCGGTGGTGCGATCGCCGAACACCGCGCGGTAGGCGGCGAGCAACGGCGCCACCGAATAGTTCCAGGCCAAGACCTCGCGCACCCGGGCATAGCCGGCGGCACCGAGCCGCTTGCGTCGCGCAGGATCGTCGAGCAGGGCGACGACGCCCGCGGCCAATGCGTGCTCGTCGTTGGCGGTCACGAACATGCCGGCATCGGCCGCCGAGACCCGGGTCTCGTGCAGGTCGTAGGAGAGCACCGGCAGGCCGAAGAACATATATTCGATCACCTTGTTCATCGTGCTCTGGTCCGACCAGGTATTCTTCGGATCGGGATCGACGCCGATGTCGGCGGTCGAGAGCCCCCGGCAGAGATCCTCGTCGCTGACCCGGCCGGTGAAGGTGCACATCTCCTGGACGCCGATCTCGACCGCATAGTCGGCGATCGCCTTCTGGTGCGGGCCGCCGCCCATGAAGATGCAATGCACGTCGTTGCGCTTGAAGTCGTCGCGCAGGATCTTCACCGCGCGCACCAGGTGATCGACCCCGTCCTGCTTGCAGATCTCGCCGAGATAGGCGATCAGGAACGGCTTGCCCTTGCGCCACTTCGGATCCGGCTCATAGACCTTGAAGCGCGAGAGATCGGGGCCGGAGCGGACGATGAACACGTCCTCCGGTCGCTTGCCGCCGCGATCGACGGCGATTCGCTTGTGGCTCTCGTTCGTGGTGATGACGATCTGCGCCGCGCGGAAGGTCATGCGTTCCAGGAACAGCAGCGCCTTGAACAGCGCGCCGCCTTGCTCGCGCGTTGCCGGCCGCTCGAACTTGACCGCGAACATCTCCGGCGAGAGATCGTGGTGGTCGAAGATGAAGCGCTTCCCGAAGGTGCGCCAGAACCAGGCCAGCGGCCAATAGGTTTCCGGCGGATTGCAGACATGCAGGACGTCGAAGCCGCGGCCGGCTATCTGCACCTTGAGGCTCAAGAGCGATGTCGCCAGGAAGCACCAGAGGAACTCCAGCACGAAGCCGAGCTTGCCCTGTGCGTCGATCGGCAGCGGATAGCGATGGATCTCGATATCCTCGAGCGTCTCGCGTCCTGCGTTGAAGCCGCGCATCTTCGGGCAGATCACGCTGACCCGATAGCCGTTCTTCGCCAGCGTGGTCGCCTCGAGCCAGACCCGGCGGTCGAACGGGACCGGCAGGTTCTGCACGACGATCAGCACCCGATTGCGGCGGCTCAAGCAGAAATCTCCTTCAAACCGGCAGCTCCATGCGGCGCTTCCCGATCACCGTTCGCAAACCGGGTCTCGAGGCTTTCCCCTGGAGACATCTCGCCCGATCCGATCAAAACACCCGTCGGCATTTTCTCACCGAATGCCGGCGAAAACCAGCCGAGCGGCGGCTGCTCTTCGCCGCGATGCAAGGCCCATGACAGTTTCTCCGGCAGATCGATGACCGCGCCGCCGCCCGGCCAGCGCAGCTCTGCCCGATGGCCGCTGAGTACGGCCTGCACCGCGGGATGCAGATGAAAGGCGAGGCGCACCGGTGCCGGCGCCGCGGCCTCGATCCGGTCGGTGATGGTGAGAGTCTGTGCAACCCGATCCAGCACGAAGCTCCGGAAATGTGTGGCCTTGGCCTCGAGGCGGCGATAGCCGTCATGGGCGACGGCGATCTCGCCTCGATCGCCCGTATCGATGCCGCTCATCGATTCGATCCAGCTCGTCGGCTGGGTCGACCAGAGGAAGGGCCCGGCCTGCACCGCCTGATCGACGCCGGCGATCTCCAGCGTGTTGTGCGCCAGGGTCGAGCGAAAATAGCGGCGCCATTCCGGTTCGCCCTGGTAGCAATAGGTGCCGGGATCGACCAGCACGGGCGCGCCGCCGATCGAGAGCTCGAAGGCGAGCGCATCGGCATGCCCATGGGCCGCGGTCGAAAGGAAGCCATGTGGTCCATGGTCGATGCGGACCGAGATGGCGTCGTCCGGCCCGCGCAGGAAGGTGACGCCGGCCTCCTTGAAGTGATTCGATCGCTTGCCGGGTCGCAGCTCGTCGCGATGCCGATGGACGACCAGCGGCGCAACGACCTTGGCCAGGACCGAACCACCGGAAACCTTCGGCCACCAATCGCAAGGACCGAGCACGGCCGCGGCGAGCTCCAGCTGCGGCGACCAGGGTCCAGTCTCCGGCGCATCCACCAGCAGTGCGGCGGCATCGTCGCCGTCGCCCTGCCGCGGCGCTTGCAGGCCGGGCCCGAGGTTCGCGGCCAGCGCGTCCGCCATCCGCGTTGCCACGCGCCGGAAATCATCCGAGAGCGGTCGGCCGGCGGCCTCGCCTTCGGCCGCCGCCAGCAGGAACAGCCCGAGGACATAGCCGTGATAGCTGAAGGCAAGCTCCCGGTTGAGGCCGTCGGTGAAAGTCTGGGTGATCGCCTCCTGCTCCAGGATGCCGGCGGCGAGGCTCGCCCAGCGCGTCTGAAGCCGTGTGCCGGAGAAGGCGGTGGCGGCGATGAACAGGCCGGCGGCCTCGGCGATCAGATGATTGTTGGCGGAGGAGCCGCGGTTGTGCAGCACCGCCAGCCAGCGCTCGTGGTGATGCAGTTGCAGGAGGAAATCCGGGTTGCGCTCGAACAAGGCTTCTACACCCGGCCACGCATCCAGCAGCCGCCGGGTCCAGACGAAGGCGATCAGCCGCATGCCGATCTCGATGCCGCTCAGCCAGTGGATGCCCCTGAGCGGCGGATTGGCGCGCCACCAGGAGCGAAGCTGCGTCGCCGCGTGTTCCGCGAACCGCGCCTCGCCGGAGAGCCGATAGGCGGCGGCCAGCACCGTGACATGGTGCAGGCGCGACGGTTCCCAGACATATTTCACCGTGCCGACCTGCTGCGGGTCCCGATAGGGCACGGAGAAGCAATACTGCGCCGGATTCGAGCGGATGCCGGTGCGGACATCGCGATGCCAGTCGGGATCGGCCGCCGCGGTGTCGAAGTTGTGGCCGAACACATTCCAGCGCCCGGCCAGAATATTCTCCGCGCAGGTCAGCAGGCGCTGCTTCGCCGCGGCGTCGACGTGGTCCAAGCCCGGCAGGTTCGCATCGGTCCAGGCGATGCTGCCGACGGCCGGCCGGCCTGGTTTCGCAAAGCGCCAGATCTGCTGGACCGCGGCCGTGCGCGCGCGCCAGGCGATCTCGGCGACCGACATCCGGCGCAGGCGGCGGAGATACCAACCGATGTCCAAGCGGGCCTCGTCGCTGGAGGGGCCGGCCTACTTCGCCGGCAGTGGCTTCAGGTCGGGCAGGGCCGCGACGACGGGCACGCTGAAGACCCGCTCCGCGCCCTCGACCGTGATGATCGTATTGCCGAAGGCGAGGGACATCAGCGCGATCAGGCCGGCAATCACCAGGCCGACCGCAATGCCGGCCAGGCCGAAGAATGTCTTCTTCGGGAAGACCGGGCGCGGCTCCAGTCGCGGCGCATCGATGATCGAGACGCTGGAGACTTTCGCCTGGTCCATGTTCTCGGCCAGCCGCGCCTGCTCCAGGTTGGTCCTGAGGGTCTGCAGGTCCGCGGTCAGGCTCTGGATCTGGCGCTCCAGGTTGTTGACCTCGAGCTCGCTTGCCTGGAGCTGCTTCAACTGCTCGTCGAAGCCGGCGATCTGTCCCTTGTAGCCTTCGATCTGCGAGGTGATCGGCGTCAGTTCCGACTGTGCGGTCAGCAGCTGCTGGTCGATCGAGGCCAGCAGCGGATTGGCGCCGGTCCGGGTCTTGGTCGAGCTCGGCGATTGCGCCTGCTTCACGAACTGCTCGGCCTGGGCGATCTGGGCGCGGATCTGCACCATGGCGGGCGCCGTCGGCTGGTAGCGCTCCAGCATCTCCTGCTCCTTCTGGCGGAGCGCCATCAACTGTTGCAGTGCCTCGCTCGAGGTTTGCGACGAGGGATCGGTCTCGCTCTCGAGCGCCGCCATCTTCGGGGTGTTGGCCTTGCTCTTCTTCAGGAAGTCGACCTGCTGCGCCAGCGCGCTTTGCTTGATCTCGGCGTCATGCAGCAAGGTCTGCACCGCGGCGCGCTGGGTGATCAGGCTGGCGCGCTGCTCGGGGATCGAGAAGGCGCCGGTCTTGTTCTGGTACTCGATGCGCTTGGCGTCGAGCGCCTCGAGGTCCTTCTGCTTGGCGGCGATCTGATCCTGGATCGGCTGCATCTGGCCCGCGCTGTAGACGTTGACGTGCCGCGCCTGGAAATCGGCCAGCAGCGCCGTCAGCACCTTGGTCGCGATCGCGGGATCGCTGCTGCGGAACCCGACATTGACCACGGTCGAAAGATCGACCGGATCGACCAGGAGCTGGGATTCGAAACGCGTCACCGCGCGTTCGAGCGCCGCGTCTTCCGGCACCGCGGCGAGATCGGGGTAGAGGCTGCCGACCGAAATCGTCTTCAAGGTCGACTCGGCCAGATCCTTGCTGTTGAGGATCTCGACTTCGGATTTCACGATCTCGGCCATGGACGAGGAGGGCAGGGCGAACTCGTTCTGGCCCATGCTCGCGGCCGGCATGAACTCGCGGCCCGGCTTGATCAGCAGCTTCGCGTCCGCCTGGTAGACCGCGGGCAGGGCGAAGGCCAGGATCACGGCGACGACCGGCGGCACGATCAATGCGAGCGCGATCCACCGCACATTGCGGAAGACCGCGGCCAGCAATTCCCGAACCGAAGGCAAAGTGCTCAAGCTGATCTCCCCAAGCTGATCTGTCGGGACGCTGTCCCGACCCGCGAAGCGGCGCGCGCCGAGGATATCGGGCCGCGCTGCCGCCCCTTTGTACCCGTTTTGCCGCAAATTCCTTAACGAAAACACCCACTTCCGATGAACCGAAATCCGTCCGGGGAAGCGCAGGAACAGCGCGCCTCGCGCGTGTGTCTTCGCGTGCAGAATAGGCAGTCGTATCCGGGCGGGGAGGCCGTCGGAGACGGATTCCACGATGCGATACATTATGGTATGCGAGTTTCGTTCACGCGACGATCACACTCCGCATGAACGTCATGCTCTAAATCGTTAGTCATTGGATGATGACCCGGTCGTCGCGCGGCCGGGAATTTTGCCGAAGATCAAGCCGCTGCGAGGCTTCGGCGCATTTTATCGGGGAGTTGGTTCGGATGGAGGGGTCGTTTCTTCAGGCGGCGCAGAAGCGTCGGACGGAAGACGTCGCTCGGGCTCCATCCGCGCGCTTCTATATCGAACCGCCGATCCTCGGCCTGCTGTTCCTGATGCTCGATATCGGGCTCTTCGCGGGTCCGGGTTTGCTGGTTGCGAACCACGCCGGCCTTTTGACGGCGGAAAACCCGGCGGCCATGCAGACCGGGCTGGCACTCTGCCTCGCGACCGCTTTCTTCTTCGCCGCGGGGCGCGCCTTCGACATTCACGACGGCCTGAAGATCATGCGCCGCTCCATGCCGGCCCAGGTCGCGCTCAGCCTGGCCTGCGTCGCCGGTCCGGTGCTGGCCTTGCTGCTGATCTGCCGCGTGCTCACCGGCGCCGCGCCGTCCGCGCATCCGGTCCTGTCCTGGCTGCTGGCCTGGGCCACCTGGAGCGGCGGCGGCGCGCTGGCCGCGCCGATCCTGGCGCGGCCGGGGGGGCAGCGCTGGCGGCAATCCAGCCGCACCGGACATCGCGTCGCGATCGTCGGCTCGGGCGAGCCGGCGCAGCGCCTGGTGAACTGGCTCGAGGCCAATGCCGATGACGTGGTGCAGGTGGTCGGCTTGTTCGACGACCGCCGCGGCCGCGGGCCGGACCGGGTTGGGCTGTCGCATCTCATCTGCGGCACGACCGAGGATCTCATCGAATACTATCGCCGGGCGCCAATCGACAAGATCATCATCGCGCTGCCGCACCATGCCGAGGAGCGGCTGCTCGCGATCCTGCAGCGGCTGAAGCAGCTGCCGGTCGATATCGCGCTCGCCCCGGACCTGGTCGGCTTCCGCGTGCCGGATTCCGCCACGGCGGAGATGGCCGGCCTGCAGATGCGCTCGCTGGCGCAACGGCCGCTGCGCGCCTCGCAGCGCTTCATCAAGGACCTGTTCGACCGCTCGCTGGCGGCCCTGCTGCTGCTCCTGCTGGCGCCGCTTCTGCTGATGCTGGCGGTGGGCGTGAAGCTGTCCGGCGCCGGCCCGGTGTTCTTCCGCCAGGAGCGCCACGGGCTCGGCAACCGGGTCTTCCGGGTGCTGAAGTTCCGCACCATGCACGCCGAGCTGCACGATCCCAGCGGCCGCCGCCAGACCGAGCGCAACGACCCGCGCGTGACCCCATTCGGCGCTTTGCTGCGGCGAACCAGCCTCGACGAGCTGCCGCAGCTGATCAACGTCCTCAAAGGCGACATGTCGCTGGTCGGCCCGCGTCCGCTTCCGCTGCAAATGCGGGTCGACGATCGGCTGAACTACGAGGTCGTCGCCGAATACGCCTTCCGCCACCGGGTGAAGCCCGGCATCACCGGCCTGGCGCAGGTGAAGGGGCATCGCGGCGCGGTCAACACCGCCGAGGCGTTGAAGTCGCGGATCGCCTACGATCTCTACTACATCGACCACTGGTCGCTCTGGCTCGACCTGAAGATCCTGGCCATGACCAGCGCCGCCTGTGTCTTCGGGAAGAATGCCTTCTAGACAGGCCGCGGCGTCCCGCCGAATATCGGCACATCATTATTCCTTCGGGGTCTGAATGCGCATTTCGGTCTTTGGCATCGGCTATGTCGGTGCCGTCTCCGCCGCTTGCCTGGCGGCCGACGGCCACGACGTCATCGCGGTCGATACCAATCCCGACAAGGTCAAGATGATCAACGACGGCGTTGCGCCGATCGTCGAGACCGGCCTCGCCGAACTGGTGCGCGAGGGCGCCCGTGCCGGCAAGCTGCGCGCCACCACCAGCGCCGCCGAGGCGGTCACGGGCAGCGCAGCCTCGCTGGTCTGCGTCGGCACGCCCAGTCTCGGCAACGGCAATCTCGATCTCACCCAGGTGGAGCGCGTCTGCGAGAGCATCGGCGCGGCGCTGGCGAAGAAGAGCGGGTTCCATGTCGTCATCATCCGCTCGACCATGCTGCCGGGATCGATGGCCGAGGTGGTGAAGCCCGCGCTGGAGCGGAGCTCCGGCCGGCGCGCCGACAGCGATTTCGGCCTCGCGATCTTCCCGGAATTCCTGCGCGAGGGCTCGGCGATCCGCGACTACCGCGAGTCCGGCGCGGTGATTTTCGGCGTTGCCGACCCGGAAACCGAGCGGGTGCTGAAGGAGATCAACAAGGACGTACCCGGACAGGTCCACGTCACCGACCTCGGCACCGCGGAAGCAGTCAAGTACGCCAACAACGCCTGGCATGCGACCAAGGTGGTGTTCGCCAACGAGATCGGCGCGCTCTGCAAGGCCCATGGCATCGACAGCCACAAGGTGATGGAGATCGTCTGCGCCGACCGCCGGCTCAACATCTCGACCGCTTATCTCAGGCCCGGCTTCGCCTATGGCGGCTCCTGCCTGCCGAAAGACCTCCGGGCGCTGCGCTACCGGGCCCGCGCCCGCGATCTCGATCTGCCGATGCTGAACGCGCTCTCGGAGTCGAACGAGCTCAGCATCCAGAACGTGGCCGAGCTGGTGATGAACGCCGGCAGTCGCAAGGTCGGCCTGATCGGCCTTTCCTTCAAGGCCGGCACCGACGACCTGCGGGAGAGCCCGGCGGTGGGCCTGGCCGAGCGCCTGTTCGGCAAGGGCTATGACCTCAAGATCTTCGACGCCAACGTCAACTATGCGAAGCTGATGGGCTCGAACTTGAGCTATATCCAGCAGCACATCCCGCATCTCTCCGAGCGGCTGACCGACGACTTGAACGCGGTGGCGGCGCATGGCGACACCATCGTCGTCACCCATTCCGATCTCGGCGGCGCCTCATTCCCGAAACTGCGGCCGGAGCAGACCGTGATCGACCTGGTGCGCCTGCCGGCCGCGGCGCAGGCCGGCGGCCGCTATGTCGGCCTCTGCTGGTGATGGTGCCGACTCCGCCTGCCGGAATCGATCTGGTTGGCGGAGAGGCCAAGGGTTAGGGTAGCAGCCATGTTCAGCCCCGGGCAGAAGAAGGCGCGCAACAAATACGCGGTCGAAGTCGAGCTCGACGACGGCAAGGTGCAGACTCTGTTCGTCTTCGTGGCGCCCGACATGCGCGTCATCGACATGCTGAACGACGAACGGATGTTCATTCCGTTCGAGACCAACGACGGCACCATCGTCATCTACAAGAAGCACGCCATCAAGCGCCTGACCGAGTTGTTCGCGGCTGAGCGCACGGCGACCAAGGATCCCTACGACATCATCGATGTCTCGGCCAAGGCGAGCGACAAGGAAGTTCACGAGGCCTATCGCCGCGCCATCGCCTCGGTCCACCCCGACCACATCCAGGCGCTGGGCCTGCCGCAGGACTTCATCGAGCTCGCGACCCGGCGGGCGATGGCGGTCAACGACGCCTATGACCGGATCAAGCGCGAGCGCAACCTTCCGGCGGTCGAGCAGCCGCCGTTCAACTGACCGTGTCGCGCCAGCCGCAGGCCTTCAACGCGGCCCGCATATGCGGCGGCACCGGCGCCTCCGCGCTGATCGGCGGCTTCTTCGGATAGAGCTTGAACGAGACCGCGCGCGAGAGGAGATGCAGCGGCCGCTCCCCCGGCGTCTTGTCGCCGTATTGCGGGTCGCCCAGCAGCGGCGCGCCGAGCGACGCCAGGTGCACGCGGATCTGATGGGTGCGCCCGGTCTTCGGATGGCATTCGATCCAAGCCAGTCTTTGTCCGGAGGGGCCGTCGCCGGTGCCCAGAACGCGATATTCGGTGACCGAAGCCTGGCCTTCCGGATCGATCACCATCTTCCAGCCGCCGGTCCGGTTCGTGACCTTCTTAAGCGGCCGGTCGATCACGCCCTCCGCTTCCGCTGGCACACCCGAGGTCACCGCCCAATAGGTCTTCTCGACCCCGCCGCTCTGGAACAGCTTGCCGAGGCGAGACAGCGCCTTGCGGTGGCGGCCCAGCACCAGGCAGCCGCTGGTGTCGCGGTCGAGACGGTGCGCCAGCGCCGGCGCATGCGGCAGGCCGAAGCGCAAGGCATCGAGATGCTTCTCGAGATTGTCGCCGCCGCCGGGGCCGGAATGGACCGGCAGGCCCGCGGGCTTGTCGATGATCAGGCAGAGCCCGTCGCGATAGAGCAGGCGCTGCAACAGCTCGGCTTCACGCATCAGTCCAGCATCCGCCTCTTCAAATAGAAAACGGGCGGCCGCCGGATGGCGACCGCCCGTTCAAAGCGCTTCCGTCGGGCTTAGATCGCCTCAGGTTGACCGCGGCGGTCTTGCCACGCTCGGTGGCGAGGTCATAGCTGACCTTCTGCCCCTCTGCGAGACCGCTCATGCCGGCCCGCTCGACCGCGGTCACATGCACGAACACGTCGCTGGATCCGTCGGACGGGCGGATGAAACCGAAGCCCTTCACGGAGTTGAACCACTTCACAGTACCCTGAGCCATAACGGCCTCCTCAAGCTTGAAACAACCGTGCGCTACGGCACGGTCCACACACAACAACCAGTGATGGGAAGCTTGAAGAACCGCCGGCGGGGACTGCCGGGCCGCCAAGACCAGCCAAAACGTCGATTGCGGGCGCATCTGTGCGGGTTTCGGCGGCCGGTGTCAAGCCGTTGGCCCCGGGAGTTCTGTTTGCCCGCCGGACCGGAATCGCAGGTTTGAAATCCTGGAAACCGCCCTTGCATCAACCCGTTATCAGCCTGGAACGGAGCGCATGGCTGGCACGTTGACGTGCCGGATTTGGTTAAATTAGTGTTTCACCCAAGGGCGCTTATCCATCTTGGGGATGATGGGGAAATGTTCGGAACCCTGCTGAAGCACGGCCTGAAACAAGGCCGGATCCATCTGATCGATCACCGCGGCCGCAAGGCCTCCTATGGGGCCGGTACGCCGGAGGTGACGCTGCGCCTGAATGACGCCAGCATCGCCTGGGAGATCGGGCTCAACCCGTTTCTGAAGGTCGGCGAGGCCTATATGGACGGCCGGATCACGATCGAGCAGGGCTCGATCTACGATCTGATGGATATCGGGCTCGCCAACACCAACGAGCTGAGCGGCGCCTGGACCCAGAAGCTGAGCGGGGCGATCAACCGGGTCCTGCGCTGGTGGCACCAGACCAACCCGGTCGGCCGCGCGCGCGAGAACGTCGCGCACCACTATGACCTGTCCCGCGAGCTGTTCTCGCTCTTCCTCGACGAGAGCATGCAGTATTCCTGCGCCTATTGGCCGAAGCTCGACATCAGCCTCGGCGAGGCGCAGCAGGCCAAGATGCGCCACATTGCCTCGAAGCTCTTGCTCGAGCCCGGCCAGCTGGTGCTCGACATCGGCTGCGGCTGGGGCGCGCTCGGCATCTATCTCGCGAAGACCGCCGGCGTGAAGGTCATCGGCGTCACGCTCTCCAAGGAGCAGCTCGAGGTCGCACAGCAGCGCGCCAAGGATGCCGGGCTCGAGGGCCAGGTCGAGTTCCGCCTGCAGGACTACCGCCTCGTGCCGGAGCGCTTCGACCGCATCGTCTCGGTCGGCATGTTCGAGCATGTCGGCATCAAGCATTACCCGGAGTTCTTCCGGCAGGTCGAGAAGCTGCTGAAGCCCTCGGGCGCCGCGCTGCTGCACGCGATCGGCCGGCGCGACGGGCCTGGCTACACCAATCCCTGGCTCCGGAAATACATCTTCCCCGGCGGCTACAGCCCGGCGCTCTCGGAAGTGACGCCCTGGATCGAGAAGACCGGACTCTGGGTGACGGACATCGAAATCCTGCGGCTGCACTACGCCGAGACGATCAAGGCCTGGCGCGCGAACTTCGAGAAGCACCGCGAGGAGATCCGGAAGCTCTATGACGAGCGCTTCTGCCGGATGTGGGAATTCTACCTGATCGGCAGCGAGCTCTCCTTCCGTTACGACTACAACATGGTGTTCCAGATCCAGATGGCGCGCGGCATCAACACCGTGCCGATCACCCGGGACTACATGTTCGACTGGGAACGCAAGGAAGCCGCGCGCGACTTCCCGGCGGTGCCGTGGAAAGAGGGCCGGGCGGCGGAGTAGCTCATCGAGTCGTCATGCCCGGGCTCGACCCGGGCATCTCCATCCAGCTTCGCTCGGAGCAAGATCCGCGGGTCAAGCCCGCGGATGACGGCGTTGACTAGAACGCCTCCGCCGGCAGCGCCATCAGCGTCGACTTGCCCGCGGTCAGCATGGTGAACAGGCTGTTGGTCTCCGGCAGCAGGCGGGCCATGAAGAAACGCGCGGCGGCGAGCTTGGCCTCGTAGAAGGCAGCCTCGTCGCCGCCTTTCTTCTCCAGCGCGATCTCGGCCATCCGGCACCACATGTAGGCGAGCGCGGTCAAAGCGAAGAGCCGCAAGTAATCGGTCGCGGCGGCGCCGGCCTCCTCGGGATCGGCCATGCCAGCCTGCGCCAGCCAGGCGGTCGCCTGCTGCAGCTTGGCGAAGGCCTTTGCCGTCGGCAGGACGAACTCCTGCATGTCCGGCTTCTCGCTCGCGGCCTCGATATAGTCTGAGACCGGATGGAAGAAACGCCGCGCCATGCGCCCGATCCCGGTGCCGAGCTTGCGGCCCACCAGGTCCAAGGCCTGGATGCCGTTGGTGCCCTCATAGATTTGCGTGATACGGGCGTCGCGGACCAGCTGCTCCATGCCCCATTCGCGGATATAGCCGTGCCCGCCGAATACCTGCACGCCGAGATTGGCGGCGTCGAAGCCGTGATCGGTCAGGAAGGCCTTCACGATCGGCGTCAGCAAGGCGACCAGGTCGTCGGCTTCAGCGCGGCGTTCCGGATCCGGATGGTGCGACGCGATGTCGAGCTCCAGGCCCATCCAATAAGAGAGCGCGCGCGAGGCCTCGGTCAGCGCCCGCATCTTCAGCAGCATGCGGCGCACGTCGGGATGGACGATGATCGGGTCGGCCGGCTTCTCCGGAAACTTGGCGCCGGAAAGCGATCGCATCTGCAGCCGGTCGCGGGCATAGGTGACGGCGCCCTGGTACGCCGCCTCGGCGATGCCGAGCCCCTGCATGCCGACGGCGAGGCGGGCCGTGTTCATCATGGTGAACATGGCCGACATGCCCTTGTTGGGCTTGCCGACCAGCCAGGCCTGCGCGCCGTCGAAATTGATGACGCAGGTCGAGGAGGCCTTGATCCCCATCTTCTTCTCGATCGAGCCGCAGGCGACCTTGTTGCGCGCACCCACGCCGCCATCCGCGGTCGGCAGGAATTTCGGGCAGACGAACAGCGAGATGCCGCGGATCCCCGCCGGCGCATCGGGCAGCCGCGCCAGCACCAGGTGGATGATGTTCTCGGTCAGGTCATGCTCGCCGGCCGAGATGAAGATCTTGGTGCCGAAGAGATTGTAGGACCCGTCCGCGTTGGCCTCCGCGCGAGTCTTGCAGAGGCCCAGATCGGTGCCGCAATGCGGCTCGGTCAGGCACATCGTCCCCGACCATTCGCCGGAGACCAGCTTCGGCAGATAGAGCGCCTTCTGTTCATCCGAGCCATGGGCATGAATGGCGTTGTAGTTGCCGTTGGAGAGGCCGGGATACATGCCGAAGGAGAGATTGGCCGAGCAGATCATCTCCTCGACCGCGAAGTTGATCAGCTTGGGAAGGCCTTGCCCGCCGTAGTCCGGATCGCAGGGCAGGCCGGGCCAGCCGGATTCGACGAATTTGGCATAGGCTTCCTTGAAGCCCTTCGGCGTGGTGACGACGCCATTGTCGAAGTGGCACCCCTCTTCGTCGCCCGGGTGGTTGAGCGGCTGCAGCTCCTCCTCGCAGAACTGCCCGGCCGCCTCGAGGATGGCATCGATCGTCTCCGGCGTCGCCTCGGCGTATGCCGGCACGGAATTGGCGAGGCTGTCGGCCTTCAGCAGCTCGTAGAGGACGAACTTGATCTCACGGAGCGGGGCTTTGTAAGCGGGCATCTGTTTTAGCTCCAGACGGTGCGTCGTACCCCCACCCCGGCCCTCCCCCGAATCGGGGGAGGGGGAAGAAGGAGCTCGGTGCAGTTCCCTCCCCCGAATCGGGGGAGGGTTAGGGTGGGGGTGCGAATCACCAGCGACGTCGCCATCGCTAATTCCGCAATGGCTTGTTGGTGGTCAGCATGTGCTCCATCCGCGCGAGCGTCGGACCGGTGCGGAGCAGGCTCATGAACGCCTTCTTCTCCAGCTTCTGGATCTGGTCCTCGGTCACCGTGGCGGTGAAATCCGTGGCGCCGCCGGAGAGGACTTCGGCCAAGGCGTTGGACACCGTGACGTCATGCGGCAATGCCTTGCCTTGCAGGCGGAAACCGTCGACCGCGAGTTGCAGGGCGGTCTTGGCTGTCGGCCCGGGCAGGCGCAGCTCCTGCGGCTCCGGCGCCTTGTATCCGGCTGCCAGCATCTGCAAGGCGCGCGCTTTGGCGTCGAACAGCAGCCGGTCGCGATTCATGGTGATGCCGTCGCTCGGCCGCAGCAGTTTCAGCTCCTTCGCCTCGGCGGCGGACTTCGCCACCTTGGCCAGCGAGATGGTCTCGAAGGCCGCCGCCACGGGCGGCATCGGGCCTTTCGGATCCTTGGGGCCGGGCTGGTTGCGCAGCAGCAGCTCCTTGCAGCCGCCCCAGCCGGGGATCAGGCCGACGCCAACCTCCACCAGGCCCATATAGGTCTCCGCGTGGGCGACGACCGCCGCGCAATGCAGCAGGATCTCGCAGCCGCCGCCCAAGGCCATGCCGCTCGGCGCGCCGATCACCGGGAAGGGCGCGAATTTCACCGCCTTGTAGGCCGCCTGGCCCTGGCCGATCAGGTCCTCGATCATCGGCCACATGGCGATGTTGGCGGCGAACAGGGCCAGGCCGATATTGGCGCCGACCGAGAAGTTGTCGGCCTCGTTGTGGACGACCAGCGCCTTCATGCTCTTGCCGACATGGGCGACCGACTTCTTCACCAAATCCAGCGTGTCGGGGTCGATCGAGTTCATCTTGCTGTGGAACTCGAGGCAGGCGACGCCGTCGCCGATATCCCAGAGCGAGGCCGAGCCGTTCTTCAAAATCGGCTTCGATGCCCGCTTGATATCGGCGAGCAACAGCACGCCCTCGGCGCGCTTCAGATCGTGATAGGCGCCGTCGGTGCCGAGGAACTGCAGCTTGCCGTTCTCGACCCGATAGAAGCCGCCTTTCTCCGCCGCGAGTTTCAGCAACGGCGGCACCGCCATCTTCTCGGCGACGAGCCTCTCGGCGAACCAGGCGGCGCCGAGCTGGTCGATCATCTCGAACGGCCCGCGCTTCCAGTTGAAGCCGGTGCGCATGGCGAGATCGACATTGGCGACGTCGTCGGAAATCTCCGGCACCAGCGAGGCCGCGTAGCTCAGCAGCTTCGAGAGCACCGCCCAGGCATACTGCCCACCTTTGTCCTTATGCGTGACCAGGATCTTGAGTCCGCCCTTCGCCGCGTCGGCGGACTCCAGTCGCGGCTTGTCGGAGACATGGTATTCGCCGGTCTTGAGGTCGATCGATTCCTTGACCTTCTCCGCGCCGTTGCGTTGCAGGCGGTAGAAGCCGCCCTTGCCCTTGCGACCGGTATAGCCGTCGTCGATCATCTTCTGCATCAGCGGGAAATCGCGGCGCACCTTCTGATAGGCATCATCCGGCTTTAGTGCCTGTCGCATCGACTTGTCGACATGCGGCTGCAGGTCCAGGCCGACCAAGTCGAGCAGGCCGAAGATACCGGTCTTGGGCGCGCCGATCGGCCGGCCCATGATCGCATCCGCCTCCTCGACGGTGAGGCCGAGATCGAGCGCGGCGTTGACGGCCGCTTGCATCCAGAACACGCCGATCCGGTTGGCGACGAAGCCCGGCGTGTCCTTGGCGGCGATGATCGCCTTGCCGAGCCGCCGGTCGCCGAAATCGCTGACCGCGGCCACCGCCTCCGGCCGGGTCTTGGCGCCGCCCAGAACCTCCAGCAGGCGCATGTAGCGCGGCGGGTTGAAGAAATGGGTGATGACGAAGTCGCGCTGCAGGCTCTCGGGCTCGTCCTTGACCAGGGTCTGCAGCGGGATGGTCGAGGTGTTGGAAGAGACCACCGAGCCCTTCTTGCGGAAGGGCTCGATCTTGCGGTAGAGGTCCTGCTTAACGTCGAGCTTCTCGATCACCGCCTCGACGATCCAGTCCACGTCCTTCAGCTGCGCGAGGTCGTCTTCGATATTGCCGGGCGTGATCAGCTTGGCCGCCGCCTTGGACATCAGTGGCGCCGGATCCGCCTTCAGCAGCTTGTCGATGGCACCCTTGGCGACACCGCTGCGATCGTTCGGGTCCCGCACGATATCCAGCAGCAGCACCGGCACGCCGGCATTGGCGATCTGCGCGGCGATGCCGCTGCCCATCAGCCCGGCGCCGATGACGGCGGCCTTCTCGATGGCCATCACACCGCCTCCAGGATGGTGGCGATCCCCTGACCGCCGCCGATGCACTGCGTCGACAACGCGAACTGCTTGCCCTCGCGCTTCAGCAGGGCCGCGGCCTTGCCGGTGATGCGCGCACCCGTGGCGCCCAGCGGGTGACCGAGCGCGATGGCGCCGCCGTCGAGGTTGACCTTCGTCGGGTCGATCTTGAGGTCGCGCATGCAGGCCAGCGCCTGCGCCGCGAAGGCCTCGTTGAGCTCGATCACATCGACATCGTTGATGGTGAGCCCGGCGCGTTTCAGCGCTTTGCTGGTGGCGGCGACGGGGCCGATGCCCATGATCTCCGGCGCGCAGCCGGCGACCGCGATGCTCTTCACCTTGGCCAGCACCTTCAAGCCATGCGCCTTGGCATAGTC